>NZ_JAMAUV010000016.1:0-79080 GCF_023714155.1 Neobacillus sp. MER 74 | reverse complement strand
ACAAAATAGTCTGGCAGCAATGGCGAGAAGGTCACACCCGTTCCCATACCGAACACGGAAGTTAAGCTTCTCAGCGCCGATGGTAGTTGGGACACGCGTCCCTGTGAGAGTAGGACGTTGCCAGGCAAGCCCTATCGGGTTATTTTTTTGTCGAAATATAATCTGGCCCCTTGGTCAAGTGGTTAAGACACCTCCCTTTCACGGAGGTAACACGGGTTCGAATCCCGTAGGGGTCACCAAAGTTTTTTCACGATAGTGAAAATAAGTATCATTGATTTGGAGGATTAGCTCAGCTGGGAGAGCATCTGCCTTACAAGCAGAGGGTCGGCGGTTCGATCCCGTCATCCTCCACCATATCTATCTTTTAAAGATTACGCCGGGGTAGCTCAATTGGTAGAGCACGACCGAATACGCTTCCTGAATGAACTTCAGCATACTGACCGAGTTGCTGCTTGGATAAGCTTTCTGAGGTCAGGATGACGGTAACAATACCAGCGTGTTCAAACTAAATATTTTTTCAAACTTTACGCCGGGGTAGCTCAATTGGTAGAGCAACTGACTTGTAATCAGTAGGTTGGGGGTTCAAGTCCTCTCGCCGGCACCATTAGTACGAGCCATTAGCTCAGTTGGTAGAGCATCTGACTTTTAATCAGAGGGTCGAAGGTTCGAGTCCTTCATGGCTCACTTTTAAAATTAATTGCGGAAGTAGTTCAGTGGTAGAACACCACCTTGCCAAGGTGGGGGTCGCGGGTTCGAATCCCGTCTTCCGCTCCAACATACGCCGGGGTGGCGGAACTGGCAGACGCACAGGACTTAAAATCCTGCGGTAGGTGACTACCGTACCGGTTCGATTCCGGTCCTCGGCACCAAAGTTTTTTGCGCTAGCAAAATAACTAACAATATTTGCGCCCTTAGCTCAGCTGGATAGAGTGTTTGACTACGAATCAAAAGGTCGGGAGTTCGAATCTCTCAGGGCGCATATTACGGGAAGTAGCTCAGCTTGGTAGAGCACTTGGTTTGGGACCAAGGGGTCGCAGGTTCGAATCCTGTCTTCCCGACCATTCTTAAATTTTATAACGGGGTCTTAGCTCAGCTGGGAGAGCGCCTGCTTTGCACGCAGGAGGTCAGGGGTTCGATCCCCCTAGACTCCACTTATTCGGAGGAATACCCAAGTTTGGCTGAAGGGATCGGTCTTGAAAACCGACAGGCGGGTCATACCGCGCGGGGGTTCGAATCCCTCTTCCTCCTCCATTATTACTTTTATAATTTCTATTGTCGCGGGGTGGAGCACGTTCGAATATGCTACTTCGAATAAATCTACAGCGCAACGATTGAGCCGCTGCTTGAATAAGCTTTCTGAAATCGGGGCAGTCGTTATACTAAGAGCATGTGAAAACTTCAATTTTTTATTATCGTCGCGGGGTGGAGCAGTCCGGTAGCTCGTCGGGCTCATAACCCGAAGGTCGCAGGTTCAAATCCTGTCCCCGCAATTTAGGTATTTTCAAGCTATGCTAGAAAATACTCTGGTCCGGTAGTTCAGTTGGTTAGAATGCCTGCCTGTCACGCAGGAGGTCGCGGGTTCGAGTCCCGTCCGGACCGCCATTTTTGTCTCAGAAGTAAATCTACTGTTTTTTATACATATTTTTAGGCTCAGTAGCTCAGTCGGTAGAGCAAAGGACTGAAAATCCTTGTGTCGGCGGTTCGATTCCGTCCTGAGCCATTTTTCATTTATATGGAGGGGTAGCGAAGTGGCTAAACGCGGCGGACTGTAAATCCGCTCCCTCAGGGTTCGGCGGTTCGAATCCGTCCCCCTCCACCATTATGGCGGTTGTGGCGAAGTGGTTAACGCATCGGATTGTGGTTCCGACATTCGTGGGTTCGATTCCCATCAGCCGCCCCATTTGATTTAATGTTTGGGCAGCATAGCCAAGTGGTAAGGCCGAGGTCTGCAAAACCTCTATCCCCGGTTCAAATCCGGGTGTTGCCTCCAAATTTTTATATGCGGGTGTAGTTTAGTGGTAAAACCTCAGCCTTCCAAGCTGATGTTGTGAGTTCGATTCTCATCACCCGCTCCAAATTGGGCCTATAGCTCAGCTGGTTAGAGCGCACGCCTGATAAGCGTGAGGTCGATGGTTCGAGTCCATTTAGGCCCACTACATATTATTCCGCAGTAGCTCAGTGGTAGAGCTATCGGCTGTTAACCGATCGGTCGTAGGTTCGAGTCCTACCTGCGGAGCCATTTTTTTTAACTAATCAACTTTCATTTAATAACAACCACCTTTAAAAAGTAACCATTTTTTGAAGGTGGTTTTTTTATGCCCTTCTCTGTTATAACTAAGCGGATAAATTCCGTTTAAATTGCGAAATACCCATATTTTCTCGATAATAAGGGAAGTTTTTCCGTCTAAATGATTCAAATCGTTGGATTTTGCCCTTTTTAGAGCAGTTAAGCGGAATTTCTCCGCTTATATTGGCTTCATAAGCCTCCTCTAAATACATTAAGCGGAATTTCTCCGCTTATATTGGCTTCATAAGCCTCCTCTATATACAATAAGCGGAATTTCTCCGCTTATATCAGCTTCGTAAGCCTCCCCTAAATACATTAGGTCGGAATTTCTATCTCATACCTACACGAGACTCACTAATAAGTTCATAAAAAAAAAGCCAGCATATCAGCTGACTTTTTCATGCAAAATTAGATTAACTTCAAACCACTTACAAAGATTAATACAGCAACAACGGTACGCAGCGGTCTTGTTGGAACCTTTGCCGAAATGCTGCTGCCAATCAGTACTCCTGGAATCGAGCCCATAAGTAAATTCCCCACGAGCATATAGTTAACATTTCCATAACCGATATGAAGCATCCCTGCTACTGTAACCAAAAGAAACGCGTGAGTAATATCCGTACCAACCATCTCTGATGTTTTCATTCGATAAAGATAAATCATTGCCACAGCGAATAAAGAACCTGACCCTAAGGAAGTGAGTCCGACGATAAATCCAAAAAGGCAGCCAATTAAAATGGTTAGTGTTTTCTTTTCACTCAAAGGCTTCATTTGCCAACGATTGGGTCTTAATTTTTTCTCTACAAACGTTCTGATAATGATAGCTAGTGAGACAAATATCAATATATAACCGAGGGAATGCCTAATAATCTGTTCTTGATTGTGGTAATACGCTTCAAAATAGTGAAGGGAGCCAATCGCAATGACTGCACTAGGGATACTTCCCATTGCTAAATACTTCACCATCTGAACATTCACTGTTTTTTGCCGCCAGTGTTGAACAAGTCCGAATAGCTTTGTGATTGAATTATAAACAAGGTCTGTACCGACAGCAATGGAAGGATTGACCCCAATTAAAATTAAGACCGGGGTTAACAATGCTGCTCCGCCGACTCCAGTCAACCCTACCAAAAAACCAACAAGTAAACCCATCAACGTAATCCCTATACTCATATCCGCACGCCCAATCAATTCCTAGTATTTATATAGGATTATATACATTTATGCGCGCCTTGTAAATAACTAACTGATTATTAGATTCTGATAATTATAACAATAGATTAGTAGATCACAGAATTGGTAATTGAATACAAGCATAAAAAAACTATGCTGTTCATTCAGCATAGTTTTAATAGTTATGATATGTAACGACTTCTTATGAAAATCCTCCGCCCATTATTAGCGCAACCCCTAATATAATGACTAAGAGTAAAGCGATATATCCGATTATACTAATAATCGTAATAATCCAACCGATCACTTTTCGATCTGTTTTAATTAAGTAAATCCCTAAGGCAATCGCTCCAAAGAAGAATCCAAGAATTCCCCAAAGAACGGGGCTTTTACCATGCTTACGAGAATCGATAACTAAATAAATGGTGATCACTATGTTTAAAAGCAATCCAAATGAACCTTCCAAAATACACTCCCCTTACGTTCAAAATTATATTCTAAAAATAAATTATACCAGAAAGTTTTAACTAAATTGGAGACTTTTATTAAAAGAAACATCTTGAAGGATCTTGGGTCATATTTCAGCATTAGTAGAGCAGCTACACCGATTAATTTATGCTTACTTGTTTTTAATATGTTGCTTATTCCTGGAAGTTGTTATTCTTCATAAAAATGGTTATTGGGCAATGACGGAATTTTGTAGAATAGAGGGATATTTCCTGCGGAATTTTTAAGCGAGGTTCGACAGACTTCACGTAGGTTTAGTTAGAGGAATTCGCTATTTTCAAGACCCTTGCCTGCTTCAATCAAACGATTGATTAGTTGAGAAATTTGGAGATGCTGGTGGAGGTTTGTCAGGAATAATGCAAGGACAAACCCAAAAGGCTTGTCCTTGGTAAGAAGACCGACACTAGGTTAAATTTTAAAAACAGGTAGGTAATGAACGAGCTCACTAATCCCTCACTATCTTTTTCAACTTTTCCCGAGCCCCGCTGCGCCAACTTTTCACGGCTGAGGGGGAGACATTTTCTAGTTCGGCGATTTCTTTGATTGATAGTTGATCACGGACGGTGTACAGCAGCCATTTCTGTTGGTTCGGTGTCAGTGTTTCACAGTAGGTCAACAGTGTTTCCTTCTGAAGTGGGTCATCAGAATGGGAATCCTCAACAAGGTCCCAGAACTCCTCGCCTGGGTGTACATTTCGTTCATGATCTTGGTGTGCTTTTTTTAACTCCATGAGGAGGCAGCCTTTGATGTAGGTGTAGGCATAATTGGTGAAGCTCCCTTTGTTAGGATCGAAGCGTTGGCTTGCTTCCCAAAGGGCAATGAGACTGTGCTGATAGAATTCATCATGGTTTTTGTAAAGGTGGAGCGAGTTTATGATCTTGTGGAGCATGGGCTGGTACTGGTCGACTAATTGTTCAAAGCTTTCCAAGGGAGAGTCCTTTCAGAAAGCGCGCTTTTCTTGTATTCCCGGGTACTTCTACCATAACGGGAATCCATAATTGAATCGAACGGTGAAAATTCACTTTTGAATCGTTTTTTTGTCTATTTGAGGTAAAAAATGAAGGCAAATATGATTTTTGAAGGGGATTTTTGCTTTTTCAGCTGAATTTGGGGTGAATTACAAAAGGTTCTATTTCCCTTTTGAAAAACCTCTGCTAGGGATTTTTTGCAGGTAAGATGCAAAAAAAGAAGGTTAGTGCCAAGAAATTTGGCATATTTTCTCAAAAAAGGTGAGTAAAATAGCGTTTTTAATTTTGGCACAGAAATTGCAAATTTATAAGTTGAAAATAGTGATAAGCACGTTCGTACATTTTTTAGGGGATGAAAGGAGAAATTCTATGCAGGCAGCAAAAAAATTCTTATTTTTCTAGAAGGAGTTTGAAGTCCGAGCGAGAATTAATTTTATGTGTGATTATCGTAAGCGCTTACTAGTAAAATTATGGTAACAAATTACTATTTCAGAAAATTATGAATTTTCTCATTGACATTATTTTTTCTGACCCATATACTCGTGTTAGAAAAAGAAAATGATCAGTTAGTTTTTAAAAGGAGGTTTAGGAGCATGCAAACACTGGAAACAGTCATTGTTACAGGATATGCAAAAGCTCCACAGGGAACTTCCATGTATGAAATGTATAAGCATGCGGGAATTGTACTCGAAGTGGAGCTGAAAGATCATAAAATTATCGGCGCCGAATTCACCTTCGTAACAGAACTAACGAAAAATTATTTTCAAAAACTGTTAATAGGTTACTGTCTTCAAGATGGTGTTGAGCAGCTGATTGAACGAATTCAAAGCTTTTATTTTGCTCCATCCCAGCAAGCGATCATTGTGGCTCTACAAGCTGCAGTTCAACGTTACTGGGATAACGTGAAGCAAATGAATAGATAACGTTTGGTTATAATAAAGTGGGGAGATGACCTCTTCCCATGGTCTTATTAAAACCGAGCAAACATGGACTCTTTGTAAGGAATGTTCATTTGAACGACATTCTTTATGCAGATCTATGTTTTGCTCGGTTTTTTATGTTTCCAAAGGGTATAAACCACTAAGTGTCTATGGAGAGGAAGGGAAAAAGGATGAGCAAGCTGATTACATGCGAGGATGCTGTAAAAAAGGTTAAAAGCGGCTCACGAATTATGGTAGGTGGATTTGGACTTGTGGGAAGTCCGCTTAGTTTAATAGCCGCTTTGGCTCAGTCGGAAGTGAAAGATTTAGAGATTATCAGTAATAACCTTGGGGAACCAGGTAGAGGTCTTGGAGTGCTAGTACGGCAAAAACAAGTAAAAAAAGCGATAGGTTCATATTTTACATCGAACCCAGAGGTGGTTAAATCCTATCAGGAAAAGGAAATGGACGTGGAGCTTCTCCCTCAAGGAACGATGTCTGAAGCTATTCGGGCGGGTGGTGCAGGACTAGGAGGGTTTTATACGCCGGTCAGCGTCGGAACAAAAATCGCCGAAAACAAAGAGGAGCGTATCCTTAACGGTAAAAAATATGTGTTCCAAGAGCCTCTTAAAGCCCACTTTGCTTTCATTAAAGCGAAAAAAGCGGATCAATTAGGAAATCTCATCTACAACCAATCGGCAAGAAACTTCAATCCGATGATGGCAACAGCAGCAGATGTGGTTATTGCAGAGGTAGACGAGATTGTGGAGGTTGGCCAAATTTCTCCTGAGGAAATTGTAACCCCTCATTTATACGTTGATTTTATCGTAGTGAAGGGAGGGAACTAGCTTGAACGTGAAACAATACATTGCTGCAAGAGCGGCGAAGGAATTGAAGGATGGCGATATCGTCAATTTGGGCATAGGGATTCCAACGCTGGTAGCTGATTACATTCCATCCGATGTTAACGTTTTTTTACACTCGGAAAACGGCATCCTTGGCGTTGGCCCTACCCCTGATCCAGAGCATATTGACCAAAATCTTGTTAATGCAGGGAAACTGCCTGTCACCATTTTGGAAGGGTCATCCTTTTTTGATAGTGCTTCCTCTTTTGCGATGATTCGCGGAGGGCATGTAAGTGTTTCGATTCTTGGTGTGCTGCAAATCGATGCAAATGGGCGGATCGCTAACTGGGCCGTGCCAGGAAAAAGTGTTCTGGGTGTAGGCGGGGCGATGGATTTATTGGAAGGCTCCAAAAAGGTAATCGTCACAACGATGCATACGTCTAACCAGGGAGAGTCAAAAATCGTCAAGGAATTAACCTATCCAATTACATCGGAACGAATCGTGGATTTAATTATTACTGATTTAGCGGTTTTCGCTGTAAAGGACGATGGACTTCATCTTTTAGAGCTGTCACCTGGAGTTTCCCTTGAAGAAGTTCAACAGAAAACGGACGCACCTTTTCAAATTGCTGAGTCTTTCAATAAAGGCAAAGAGGTGACCGCGTAGTGGTTGTTATCGTAAATGCATTTCGGACGGCTATCGGAAGCTTCGGTGGATCACTAGCAGATACGCTTCCAGAAGAGCTTGTCTCTCTCATCATGAAAAATAATCTTTCTGCTTCCGGTTATGGTGCCAATATTGTTGATGAAGTCATTGTCGGCCAAACAAAGCAGAGTGCACATGCGCCGAATATTGCTAGAGTTTCAGCATTACAGGCCCATTTTCCCGAATCGATACCTGCTTATACCGTTCATCGTCAGTGCGGTTCCGGTATGCAGGCCGTCATTAACGGAGCGATGTCGATTATGACAGGTCAAGCGGACGTCGTTTTAGCAGGAGGCGTCGAAAGCATGTCACAAGCGCCTCATTATATGGTCGGTACTCGATTTGGCCAGAAGATAGGAGATCTAACGCTGTATGATTCAAATACGGAGAGTCAGCCAAAATCCCAGCCAGAGGAGATATATGGCCATTTCACGATGGGGCAAACAGCCGAATGGCTGGCTGAAAAATATAAGATTAGCCGCCGTGAACAAGATGAATTTGCCTTCATGAGTCAGCAGAAAACGAAACGTGCCATTGAAATGGGCCATTTTGAAGAAGAAATCATTCCTGTTCCGGTAAAGGAAGGAAAAAAGGGAATCAGACATTTTGCGATCGATGAGTACCCAAGATTGACAGGCATTGAAAAGTTAGGAACCTTGCGTCCTGTGTTTCAAAAGGACGGTACGGTCACAGCCGGAAACTCCTCCGGCAGAAATGATGGGGCCTCGATGCTGCTGTTGATGTCAGAAGAAAAAGCCAAACAACTTGGAGTGGTCCCGTTGGCAAGGATTCGTTCCTTTGCTACAGCAGGTGTATCACCAAAAGAAATGGGAATCGGTCCGGTCCCAGCATCGCAAATTGCGTTGAAAAAAGCCGGTCTTCGTTTGGAAGAGATCGATTTAATTGAATTAAATGAAGCCTTCGCTGCTCAAAGTCTTGCTTGTTTAAAAGAATGGGGCATCAAAGGAGACAACGTGAATGTCAATGGAGGGGCGATTGCCTTAGGCCATCCACTGGGGTGCTCGGGTGCAAGAATCGTCACTACATTATGTCATGAGCTTGAAAAACAAAAACGTCAATATGGCCTTGCGACACTTTGTGTGGCAGGGGGATTAGGAATGGCAATGGTGGTGGAAAGATGGAGGGAATAAAAAAAGACTACGTGTTTCATCGGGATTTAAAAAAGGAGTATCCGATTATTACCCACGGAGAAGGGGTCTATCTCATCGATGAGAACGGGAAAAAATATTTGGATGCTTGCTCGGGTGCGGTGGCCGCTAACTTAGGCCATGGGATTCCTTCTATTGGCGAGGCCATGGCCGAACAAGCAAAAAAAGCAGCTTTCGTTCATACCATGCGCTTCGAGACGAAAGCATTGCATGAATTAGCTGAAACCATCGGAAAAATGGCTCCCGATGATTTAAATAAAGTGTATTTTACCACCGGGGGCTCTGAAGCCAATGAAAGTGCTCTGAAGCTGGCGCGGCAATACCATCGGGATGCCGGCAGACCCCAAAAACATATGGTAATTGGGCGATGGCAATCGTATCACGGAAACACCATTGGTTCTTTATCCGCAGGAGGAGACGTTAAAAGAAGACATGCATACACTCCTAATCTTTTAAACTATGCCCATGTCTATTCTCCGTACTGTCACCGATGTCCATACGATCGTCAAAAAGAGGATTGTCTCTCCAAACAAAACTGGACATGTGTGACGGATATTGAAAGAACCATTTTAGAGCTTGGTCCTGAGAACGTGTCGGCATTGATCGCCGAACCGATTGTCGGAAGCCAGCAAGGTGCTGTTCCACCGCCGCCGGGGTATTTTGAGAAAGTTCGTGAACTGTGTGATCGTTACGAAATCGTCTTAATTATCGATGAAGTGATGACTGGATTCGGCCGTACGGGTACCAACTTCGCGACAGAACAGATTGGCATCACACCTGATATCATCACATTTGGAAAAGGGGTTTCAGCGGGATATGCACCGCTCGCCGGAATGATCGTGCATGATCGATTAGTCGACGGTCTCATACAAAACAGCGACGGGAAATTCATTCACGGTTACACCTATAGCGGGCATCCTGTGGCAGTGGCTGCCGGTCTTGCAGCATTGGACGTATATGAGCGAGAGATGGTGCTGGAAAACGTCAAAGAACAAAGTTACTACCTCGTCAAACGTCTTTTGGAACTGAAGCAAAAACATACTTATATATCTGATGTTCGCGGCAGAGGGCTTTTAATCGGAATGGAGCTTGTGAAGGATCGTGGCCAGGATCTGCTGTTCGAGCCATCTGAAAAAGCTGCTGAAAGATTGAATGGAATTGCCATGGAGCTCGGTGCGGTTTTTTATCCCGGTTCCGGTTCCATTGACGGTACAAAGGGGGAGCACCTCATCATCAGCCCTCCCTTAAATGTTACAAGAACAGAAATTGATGAGATTGTAAGAATTTTAGATGAATCATTCACGATATTTAAAGGTCAATTAAGAAAGGATGAGTTATATGAAATTACAAAATAAAACAGAAGAAATTCAAGAAAAAGCACAAAAACATTTATCACCGGTTATGACAAGGGTGACCGAGCTTGTCATTGAAAAAGCTCATGGTGCCAAATTTTGGACGACTGATGGAAAAGAATATATCGATTTTGTTTCAGGAGTAGCCGTTAATGCGGTGGGGCATACGCATGGAAAAATGGTAGAAGCCATTAAAAAGCAAGCTGAAGCCTTGATTCATCTTGGATTGAACTATGGTTATTATGAAACTGCAGCGAATTTGGCGGAAAAGCTTGCTCAGATCACACCAGGAAACCTAGACACGGTCTTTTTCTCCAATTCGGGAGCTGAAGCTATTGACGGTGCTCTTAAACTAGCAAAAGCGGCCACAGGCAGACCCGCGATCATTGCTTTTGAAGGTTCGTTTCATGGCCGTACCTTAGGGGCAACTGCCATTACGGCATCAAGCTCTAAATACCGCCGATATTATGAACCGATTTTAGGCGAGGTGTACCACGTTCCCTATCCGTATCCGAGCCAGCTGAAAAACATTAGAGAAGAAGAAGCGGAAGAATACTGCTTGAATCAGCTTCAAAAATTATTCGATTTACGCATCGATCCTTCCCGTGTAGCGGCTATCATCATTGAACCGGTAATGGGGGAAGGCGGCTATTATCCGGCACCGCCAAGCTTTTTGAGGGAGTTAAGAAAGATTACAGAGAAACACGGCATTTTGCTTATCTTTGATGAAGTACAAACAGGATTTGGCCGTACAGGAAAAATGTTCGCAGCAGAGCACGCCAATGTGACGCCTGATATTTTAGTATTGGCAAAAGCCCTTTCCGGCGGCATGCCTCTTGGTGCGATTGTCGCAAGTCGTGAGCTTCATGAAAAATGGCCGACGGCTGGACATGGTTCGACATTTGGAGGAAATCCAATCTCCTGTGCGGCGGCATTGGCAAACATTGAGGTTATTGAGGAAGAGAAGTTGGTAGAACGCAGTGCTAACCTTGGTGCCGAGATTGTCGGCCGACTTCATAATTCGGTTGGACATTTACCGGGCATTATTGAAGTCCGAGGAGTCGGCATGATGATCGGTATTGAATTCGATTCCGAATCTGCTGCTTCCTTTGTACCGAAAATTAAATCAAAAGCACTGGAAAATGGCTTGCTCATTATGAACTGTGGTGTAAGCGGGCAAACGATCCGATTAATGCTGCCTCTTAATGTTCAAGAAGATGTGCTTGATAGAGGATTAACGATTTTAGAAGATGTGATCACCGAAACTATTTCAGGAAACTAATTTTCATTTTTCGGAATACCACCAAAAAGGAGGTTAAGTATATGTCTAGTCAAATCAAAACAGATATCCTTCAGGGGGATCTTTATATCAACGGAAAATGGGTAAGTGCCCCCGATCAATCCTACTTTGAAAGCATCAATCCAGCAACGGGGGAACTTGTCGGCATATGTGCTACCGCCACAACGGAGCAAGTGGAAGAGGCTGTCACAAAAGCGAATGAAGCATATGCGCAATGGAAGAACACCCCCATTCCAGAACGAGCGGCTTATTTAACGAAAGCAGCCGAATTGTTTGAAATTCGCAAACAGGAACTTGCTCGTGTAATGACCATGGAGATGGGTAAAGTGCTGTCTGAGTCTTTAGGCGAAGCGGGAGTGGTCATCGCGACTGCTCAATATATGGCAGGCGAGGGACGACGCCTCTTTGGAGAAACGGTGCCTGCCGGCTTCCCAGACCGGAATGTAAGAATGGTGCGTGAGCCTCTTGGAGTCGCGGCGTGCATTACCCCCTGGAACTTCCCGGTGGCACTTGCTTCCTACAAAATCTTTTCAGCTCTGATTGCTGGTAATACCGTCGTTTGGAAACCGGCATCAGAGGTTGCGCTTTCGGCAAAGATTTTTGTGGAAGTGTTAGCTGAAGCGGGATTCCCAGCAGGAGTTGTGAACTTAATTACCGGTTCAGGAAGAACCGTCGGTCAAACACTTGCTGAGCATTCGGATGTGAAAATCATTTCGTTTACGGGCTCAACAGAAGTCGGACAAAAGCTGGCTGAAATGAGCAGTAAAACGTTGAAACGTATCTCCTTGGAATTGGGCGGAAAAAATGCCGTGATCGTCTTGAAGGATGCGGACTTGGACAAGGCGGCAGACGGAATCGTCAAATCAGCGTTTACAACCACTGGTCAACGCTGTACAGCGGCAAGCCGAGTCATTGTCGAGCGTTCAGTAAAGGAACGGCTCGTACAAAAAGTAGTAGATTTAACAAAGTCTATGAAAATAGGAAATGGACTTGAAGAAGGGAACCAAGTGGGCCCTCTGGTCAATGATGACCAGCTTCTTACCGTCGAAAAATATGTAAAAACAGCGATTGAAGAAGGTGGAAAGATTGTGTCAGGCGGGCAGCGTGTCAATGAATTGGGCGGCTATTACTATGAACCGACCATCATTGAGAATGTAAAACCGAATGATACCATTGCACAGGAAGAAATATTTGGTCCGGTTCTTGCCATCATTGAAGTAGATTCATATGAGGAGGCCATGGAGGTAAATAACGGTACGATTTATGGGCTATCGACTTCCATTTATACAGAGAGCCTTCATTATGCGAACCGTGCAGCTAAGGAAGCAGTCAGCGGACTTGTCTATATTAATAACGGAACGTCCAATGCCGAGATGGGTGTGGCGTTTGGGGGGATGAAGATGTCCGGAAACGGTCATCGTGAAGTTTCCCATCATGCATTAGATGTCATGACTGAGTGGAAGTCCATTTATACGAACTATTAATGAACAGACCATATCGATTATAAGGCGGGAGAACATGAGAAAACATCGAATTGGTATTGCCTTCTTTTATCACGAATCCCACAGTTTCAGCCCGATGAAAACTGAAATCGAACAATTTCGAAATGAAGGCTACTTTATCGGCGATGAAATTTATGATGCCTATACAGGAACGAAAACAGAAGTGGGTGGGTTTCTGGATGTATTGAAACAGGAAGAGGATATAGAAATCGTACCGCTGCTTTGTGCGGCAGCGGTTCCATCAGGCGTAGTATCAACGGAGGCATACTCCATCATCGAAAACCAAATGCTGGAGTCCATCCAGCAGGCAGGAAGGCTGGACGGATTATTGCTTGCCCTGCATGGAGCGATGGTCGTCGAGCACCTCCATGACCCTGAAGAGCATTTACTCGGAAAAATTCGCGGGCTGATCGGACGGAATGTTCCGATCGCAACAACCCTGGACATGCACGCCAATTTAAGTGAAAAAATGATTGATTACACACCGCTTCATTTTGGATTTAAAACCTATCCGCATATTGATATGTACGAGCAGGGCATTCATGCGGCCACCGCTTTGTTAAATCAATTAAAGGAAGGTGTGACGTACTACGCTTCTTTTGAAAAGCTGCCGATGATGCCTCCTTCTATCAATATGAGAACGGCGGAAGGGCCGATGCACAAAATGATCGAGTGGGCGAAACAAGCCGAAGCGGAAGCTGATATTCATCATGTGTCCGTATTTGGCGGTTTTCCTTACTCGGATATTCCCATGGCCGGTGCAAGTGTCCTTGTTGTTTCGCTCGATCCGCAAAAAGGAAAAGAGACTGCCCAAAAGATGGCTTCCTTGTTCTGGAGTGTAAGAGAAGAATTTATCATGGATTTGCCCGGGGTAAAAGAGGGGCTCGCTTTGGCGATGTCGATTGAAGATAACAAACCGGTCGTGCTGGCGGACATCTCGGATAATCCTCTAAGCTGCGGGAGTGGGGATACAACAGAGCTGCTTCGGGAGATGGTGAAGATGAACATTCCCAACACGCTGTTTGGAGGACTTTACGATCCAGAATCCATTGAGGCTTGCCGCAGGATGGGAGCCGGAAATAAGGTCATGCTGTCCCTTGGAGGGAAAGTATCGCCTGAATTTGGGGAGCCCGTACACGTTGAAGCAACTGTCGTGGCCCTTTCGGATGGTGTATTTCACAATTCTGGACCATTCAATCAGCATTTAAGAGTTGATTTAAAAGGGGCGGCACACATTCGTGTTGGCAAGATGGATATTCTCCTGATTGGAAGGCCGATGTCAGCGAATGATCCGGAAATGTTTCGTCACATTGGTATTGAGCCAGCCAAGAAGAGAATTCTTGGGCTAAAGGCTAAAAATCACTTCCGGGCAGCGTTTGAGCCGATCGTTGGCCGCATCATTTACGTGGATGCACCTGGAGTGGCATCCAATCGTTTAACCACTTTTACGTATCGTCATATTCCTAAGCCAATTTGGCCGCTCGATGATATCCAATATGAAGGAGAACGGAGGGGGACAGAAAAATGGACACATTAAACAAAACTTATTATGTCGAAGTACCAGCTTCATTGAATCCAGAACAGCTAAATATGATGATGGAGCTTGAGCGGGACGCGTTTCCGGGATTAGGAGCCGTAGATGAACAAGCCCTTGTTCCGCTCACACGCTACGGGAAACTCATTCAATACCGGCAGCAGGACGATCCAAGGCCGATTGCGATCTGTGAAGTGATGAGAGCTTACCAAGATATTCATAAAGCCTACATTTTTGGGTTCTATGTCCGCTCCGACCAGCAAGGAAAAGGAATCGGAAAATTATTCTTGCAGGATATTTATCCGATTTTAAAACAAGATGGATTTCAAAAAGTATGCCTAACGGTCAACGTTGAGAATAAATCGGCTGTCAAGCTATACGAAAAAATGGGATTTGCAATAAAAGAGACGAGATTCGATGAATTTGGCGAAGGCGAAAATCGCTATTATATGGAATACGCCATTTCTTAATAAACAGGAATTCATTAAAGGTAAAAAAAATCAACCAATTTAGGGGGAGTTTATTCATGAGAAACACTTTATTCAAACCGAAAAGACATTGGAAAGAAATCGAGCTTTGGAAAGATGTAACCGATGAGCAATGGAACGATTGGGTTTGGCAGCTGACGAATACGATCAAAAATTTAGAAGACTTAAAGAAAGTAGTTAACTTAACACCAGAAGAAGAGGAAGGGGTTTTAATCTCAACAAAAACAATCCCATTAAACATCACGCCATATTATGCATCGCTTATGGATCCTGATGATTCAAGATGTCCGGTTCGAATGCAGTCTGTTCCGATTTCTGCGGAATTGCACAAAACAAGATATGACTTAGAAGATCCCCTTCACGAAGATGAAGATTCACCAGTACCTGGGTTAACACATCGTTATCCAGATCGCGTGTTGTTTTTAGTTACAAACCAATGCTCTATGTACTGCCGTTACTGCACGAGAAGGCGCTTCTCCGGACAAATCGGAATGGGCGTACCAAAGAAACAGTTAGACACAGCAATTAATTATATCGCATCGAACCCACAGATCCGAGATGTGTTAATTTCCGGAGGAGACGGACTCCTTATTAATGACAATATTTTAGAATATATTTTAAAGAATTTACGTGAGATTCCGCATGTAGAAATTATTCGTATCGGTACAAGAGCACCTGTCGTATTCCCACAGCGTATTACTGAAAATCTTTGTAATATCTTGAAAAAGTATCATCCAGTTTGGTTGAATACACATTTTAATACATCTATTGAAATTACGGAAGAATCGAAGCGTGCATGTGAAATGCTTGCAAATGTTGGTGTCCCTGTTGGTAACCAGGCTGTTATTTTAGCAGGCATTAACGACAGTGTGCCGATTATGAAACAGCTTATGCATGACCTTGTTAAAATTCGTGTTCGTCCATATTATATTTACCAATGTGATTTATCAGAAGGGATTGGCCATTTCCGTGCACCAATCAGCAAAGGATTGGAAATTATGGAAGGACTTCGCGGCCATACATCGGGTTATGCTGTTCCGACATTTATTGTTGATGCCCCGGGTGGAGGAGGCAAAATTCCATTGCAGCCGAACTATATCATCTCTCAAAGTGCTAATAAAGTCGTATTACGTAACTTTGAAGGTGTCATTACCTCTTATCCGGAACCAACAAATTATCAGTCAGGCAGTGCAGAGGATTACTACAAAAAGGTATATCCTGAAGTGTTCGAAAAGTTTGAAAGTACTGGAGTCCTATCGATTATTGATGATACGAAATTTAACCTTACACCTGAAGGATTAAAACGGTTAGATCGCCGCAAGACGTATAACGAAAACAATGAGCATAGTTCATTAAAAGATAAACGTGAAAAACGTGACGAGTTAAAAGAGAAAAAGTTCCAATCACAAATGAAGAAATATGAAACAGTGGGAGCAAAGGAGGAATAATTTTGATTTGTCAATGGTGCGAATCTGACACAGCACGTGAAACGAGCAACACAGTGTATTGGGAACTTCCAGATGGAACAAAAGCAATCGAGATTAAGGACACACCGACCATTCATTGCTTGGAATGCGGAATGACCTATCAAACCGATCATACGGTGAAAGAAATTGAGGATCAGCTATTTTTAATAGATTGCTCAAAGCTTGAAAAAAGTGTGACGTATGAAACACTTATGGCAGCTCCACGCTTATTGAAGCGAAACTACTTTGATTTTTCGAAATAATTAGCAAATCGTCTCCCGTTTAACAATCGTAAGCGGGAGATGAATTTTATCAGATGCTTATAAGTTCAAAAATGAAGGAGGACAAGAATGGGAGCAATCAAAAGCTATACTAATGACCAAAATAATCAGAAATATCAGAATAGAGAGGAGGGTAAAGGGCATATTCAACGCAAACTAAAGGCACGTCACATGACGATGATTGCTATTGGGGGGTCCATCGGGACTGGGTTATTTTTAGCGACTGGGGCGTCCATTCAAACAGCTGGACCTGGTGGAGCGCTAATCGCATATGGAGCGATTGGCATTATGGTCTACTTTTTGATGACAAGTCTCGGAGAAATGGCTACTTTAATGCCGATTTCAGGATCGTTTTCAACCTATGGCAGCCGTTTTGTCGATCCAGCCTTTGGTTTTGCACTTGGTTGGAATTATTGGTTTAACTGGGCGGTTACACTCGCAGTTGAAATTGCTGCCTCAGCTATTATTATGAAGTTCTGGTTGCCGGATGTACCGAGCATCGTGTGGAGTGCATTGTTTTTAGGACTGATTTTTTTATTGAATGCCTTGTCGGTTAAAAGTTACGGAGAATCCGAGTATTGGTTCTCCTTAATAAAAGTAGTGACCGTCATTGTTTTCATTGGAGTCGGTTTGCTCACTATTTTCGGGATACTAGGTGGACAGTTTATCGGGTTTAAAAACTTTACTCTAGGAGATGCTCCGGTTCATGGCGGCCTTATGTCCGTTTTAAGTATTTTTTTCATTGCAGGTTTTTCCTTTCAAGGAACGGAACTCGTGGGGATCGCTGCAGGAGAAAGTGAAGAGCCCGAGAAAAACGTACCAAAGGCGATTCGACAAGTATTTTGGCGGATTCTCCTATTCTATGTTGTTGCCATTGCTGTCATTGGCCTTATCATTCCTTATACAAGTCCAAATCTGTTAGGCAGGGATGTCGACAGCATCGCTGTCAGCCCTTTTACCCTTGTATTTAACAAAGTGGGCATTGCCTTTGCGGCATCTGTGATGAATGCTGTTATTCTGACATCGGTCTTATCGGCCGGAAGTTCCGGATTATATGCA
Organism: Neobacillus sp. MER 74; assembly: GCF_023714155.1. Lineage (NCBI taxonomy): Bacteria > Bacillati > Bacillota > Bacilli > Caryophanales > Bacillaceae > Neobacillus > Neobacillus sp. MER 74. The sequence goes on along the minus strand of NZ_JAMAUV010000016.1, from coordinate 61,523 downwards.
TCGACACGCATGCTATGGTCGATGGCAAAGGACGGACAGGCACCTAAGTTCTTACAAAATATAAATAATCGCGGGATTCCGATGAATGCCCTTGTCATGACGACTATTATTGGAGGATTGGCCTTTTTAACGTCCATATTTGGAGATCAAGTGTATACATGGTTATTAAATGCGTCAGGCTTAACTGGATTTATTGCCTGGCTTGGAATTGCCGTCAGCCACTATCGTTTTAGAAAAGCCTATACGGCCCAGGGCAGGGACTTGAACGATTTGAAATTTAAAGCGAAATGGTTCCCGTTCGGTCCAATTCTCGCTTTTGCGATGTGTGTCATTATCATTTTCGGCCAAAATTATCAAGCGTTTTTATCTAGTGAGATTGATTGGTATGGAATGGCCGTTTCTTATATTGGTTTACCGATCTTTTTGGCATTATGGATCGGGTATAAACTCGTTCATAAAACGAAGGTCGTTCCACTAAAGGAATGTTCTTTTGAAGAGATATCATCTAAATAGAGGTACCGCGATCCATTTCAGATGGTATAAATTTTTATAGGTAAAGCTAGATTTACAGAACCAAAAAAATCTTGCATGGATAATGTAAGGTTTTTTTGTGATTTACGGCAAAATTCCGATTTTATCGGCCGCCTTCTCCATTCTGCCAACCCTAAATTTTCCTCTCTTGCCAGTACGTTTTGTTTGACGAAAACATTTAATTTGTATATTATCAATTCGAGATATAAATATTAAAGATATCGCAAAAGGAGATTTTAATAAATGAACATATTAGTCGTAAAAGCAAACAACCGTCCAGCTTCTGAAGCTGTTTCTAGTAAAATGTATGAAACTTTCATGGAAAACTTAGAAGGCGTGAATGTTACAACGTACGATGTATTTGCCGAGGATATGCCTTACTTTGGTCAAGAGTTATTCAATGCGTTCGGTAAATTACAATCTGGTGAAGAGTTAACGGACGTTGAGCAACGTATTGTAACTGCGAAACAAAAAGCAATGGATGCTCTTTCTGCAGCAGATGTTGTTGTATTTGCATTCCCGCTATGGAACTTAACCATCCCAGCAAAATTGCATACATTTATCGATTATGTAGCTGGAGCTGGTTTCACTTTCAAATACACTGAAGCTGGTGTAGTCGGCTTGATGTCTGACAAAAAGGCTGTTATCCTAACTGCACGCGGTGGTATTTACTCAACACCTGAAGCAGCTCCAATGGAAATGGCAGCGACGTATATTAAAAATATGGTAGGCGGCTTATTCGGAATGGAAATCGTTGATGAAGTTATCATCGAAGGACATAATGCAGCCCCAGATCAAGCGGAGACAATTATTGCAGAAGGTCTAGCAAAAGTAGCTGAGGTAGCGAAGAACTTATCAGCGGTAAAAGCGTAAGTCGAATTTAAAGATTATGATTGGTGTTAAGAAAATCTAATTTCGCTTAAGAAAATGGATTAACATAACTCTACTAACAAAAAGGCTCACAACTCGTGAAGCCTTTTTGTTATGCTTAAAGTTCATTTTATGATTACTTAAGATGAATATGGGATAAGGTTTACTGTAACGGTTTGTAACATTTTTATTTGTCATGTAAGAATCTTAATATAATTAGCAAGAATGTTACCCATTCTTTAAATGTAATCCCAAACCTCTATGTTAAGATGATGCAAAGCCACTTTTTCAGAAAAGTATTTTTTGGGATATTAAATATAAGTGGCAAAACATTACCCATTCTTATATGGAATGGTTGAATGGATAAAAGGAGGTTTTTTTTTTGAAACGAAAATTTCAAGCCATGTTACTTGTCATAACGATTCTTTTCTCTGTTCCATCTATCAGCTTTGCAGACACAGCAGAAGGAGATGTCATTGTTACATTAGGAGAAGACCTAACCAAACAGCAAAAAAATGAAATGTTAGCAGAGTTAGCAGCACCGGAAAACGCACAAATTATTACTGTATCCAATAAAGAAGAGCATGATTATTTAGGGGAGTCTATACCTAAGGCGCAAATTGGTTCCATTGCTATTTCATCAGCGAGCATCACAACTGGTGCCAAAGATTCGGGGTTAGAGGTTCAATCGAATAATATTACATGGGTGACGGATGAAATGTATAGAAATGCCCTGACTACTGCGGGTGTAAAGGATGCAACCATACAGATTGCCGCTCCATTTTCTGTTACAGGTACAGCGGCTTTGACGGGAATTATGAAAGCTTATGAAACGACAACTAATGAAAAAATTCCTGAAGAAATCAAAAAAGTGGCGAATGAAGAAATGGTGAAAACTGCACAGTTAGGTGATTCTATTTGAGCGGACAATGCTGCTGCCCTCATGGGAAAAGTTAAGGATGAAATCGCCAAGAATGAACCGAAAACAGAAACTGACTTGCGCACATTAATTGAACAAGTTGCCAAGGAGCAGGGGATTACTTTAACAGATGCAGAGTTAGATATGTTAGTAGACTTCTTCAACAAACTAAAGGCTATGGATATTGACTGGAACCAAGTAAAAGAACAAATAAGTGCTACGACAGAAAAAATGTCGGCATTTTTGCAATCTGAAGAGAGTCAGTCATTTTTACAAAAGCTGCAAGATTTCTTAAATCGCTTACTGGATGAGATTGACGTCCTTTTTGCCTAATGAATAAAGGTTAATATTGTAATCTTTCGAGATAAGAACATTTGTTTGTAAAAATCCAACTAAAGTAACTGTTTTAATAGATTCTGAATTGTTAAACTATTAGTAACCCCCAAGAATATACAGAAAATAATTCTGTCAGGAGGGATACGAATGGAGAGAGAATTACAATTAATTCCGTATCAAGTGAATGAAAAGGTCGAAGTGGTGTCTGAGGTGCCAAAAGGGATAGAACTGATTGCGGCTCCAAAAGTCTGGGAGAAGTCGAGAGGTAAGGGAATCACGGTTGCGATCTTGGACACAGGCTGCGATGTCACTCATCCCGATTTAAGGGAGCAAATTATCGGTGGACAGAATTTCACGAAAGATGATCATGGAAATCCTGATGTATACACTGACTATAATGGCCATGGAACCCATGTGGCTGGCACCATTGCTGCCGTCCAAAACGGTACAGGAGTCATTGGTGTTGCACCTGAAGCAAGTTTACTGATTATAAAGGTGCTTGATAAAAATGGATCGGGGCAATATGACTGGATCATCAATGGGATTAACTATGCCGTTGAACAAAAGGCGGATATTATCTCGATGAGCCTCGGCGGTTCTCAGGATGTTCCTGAGTTGCATCAAGCGATTCAAAATGCAATCGCTAAGCAAATTCTAGTCGTTTGTGCTGCTGGAAATGAGGGGGATGGACAGGAATCTTCCGATGAATTCGCCTATCCTGGCAGCTACAATGAAGTCATCAGCGTCGGAGCCATTAATCTGCAACGCCGTTCTTCTGAATTTTCAAATTCGAATAATGAAGTCGACTTAGTAGCTCCTGGTGAAGAAATCCTTTCAACGTATCTAAACGGAAAGTATGCAATCTTAAGCGGAACTTCGATGGCAACACCGCACATATCCGGTGCACTTGCCCTCATTAAAGAGATTGCCAACAAAAACTTTGAGCGAAATCTAACAGAGCCTGAGTTGTATGCACAATTAATAAAGAGAACAGTTCCTCTTGGAAACTCTCCAAAACTCGAAGGCAATGGATTGCTGTTCTTAACAGCGGAGGACTACCTGTCGGATGTGTTCACCCAAAAGTTATCTGCTCAAGCGTTGAAAATATAATGGAAAAGCTAGATTTGCTTTACAGTGAGTGGGAAATAGCCGAGTCAGACTTTTTAAATTATAAAGAAAGACCCTATTATGATGAAAATAAAGATAATGTAGTTAGGAATCAATACTATCAGAGCATTTCATTCACGGATGCTAATCTGTCAGACAGCCTTCATGCATTGCTTGAAAAAACACATACAAATCGGGTAAACTACAGCCCTCACCGTTATGTGTACCCTTGGGTTGATTTGCAGGAAAACGGTTCATTAAAAAGCCTATATTCTGGAAAAGGGATGAATCCACTTTCTGTCATAGAGGAGGACGTTCGGCTCCTTGAAATGCAAGCAAAAGGGTTAATCGGTCTCTTTTCGGAAAATCTATTAAACTGTGAACATGTAGTTCCTCAATCATGGTTCGATAAAAAAGAACCGATGAGAGGAGACTTGCATCATCTATTTGCATGCGAACCCACCTGCAATAGCAGTCGCAGTAACTATCCTTACTATGATTTCCTCGATTATGTCCCTGAAGGATGGCTTCTAGGAATCAAAGATGGCTGCGGCAAGGCGGAAGAAAGTAAATTCGAACCTGAATACGGCAAAGGAATCGTTGCCAGAGCAACACTCTATTTCCTAATCCGCTATCCAAACACCATAAAAAAAGAACTAGAGAATGTCTCTTTATTGCTAAAATGGCATCAATCCTTTCCGGTCTCCATCTATGAAAAGCATCGCAACCTAGCGATCCATGAACTTCAAGGCAATCGGAACCCATTTATTGATTTTCCAGAGATGGCAGAGAGTATTGTAACTATTAATAAATGAAGTGATAGATTGGAAACTCCTTTGCAATAATGAATTGCAAAGGAGTTTTTATTTGCTTATTTCAATTTTTCGATCCAAGCTTTTCAGTTATACATCAAATCCTCGCAATACTCCCGGATTAGCTTTGAGGCTTTCGTTTGGCTGATATCGAGTTCTTTGGCTACTTTTCTGGACGACTTGTGCGTTTGGTAAGCTCTCCTGATTAGAAACCGCTTTGTTTCATCGACCGCTTTATCGAGTGAAGTAGGGAGTGCGAGCTGGGTGACTTGTTCAACATTGTCGGTGATCATTTCCGGCAAGTCGGACACTTGGATAATGGAGTCGCTAATCACGACTAACCGTTCAATCAAATTTTCGAGCTGGCGTACATTTCCCGGCCATGAATAATGGATTAATAGATTTAAACATTCTTCCGAAATGACTTTGTTGTCATGGTATTTTTTATTGAACTGGTGCAAAAAGTTATATGTAAGCGGAATGATATCCTCTTTGCGCTCCCGGAGCGGCGGCAGGTAGATATCGATCACATTCAGCCGGTAAAATAAATCCTCCCGGAATCGTTTGTCATTGACCATATCAATTAGGTCACGGTTTGTTGCTGCGATGATACGGATATCAACTTTTTTCATTTCGCTGCTGCCGATGGGAATGAACTGTTTATCCTGGATGACTTGTAAAAGTTTTGCCTGCAGGGCGAGTGGCATTTCCCCAATTTCATCAAGAAAAACTGTACCGCCGTTTGCAGCTTCGATCAATCCCGGTTTTCCGGTTTTATTTGCGCCAGTAAATGCCCCTTTTGAATAGCCGAATAGTTCCGATTCGAGCAGTTCTTCCGGAATGGCCGCACAGTTAATCGTCAGGAACGCGCAGCTTTTCCGCTTGCTGATCCGGTGGATGTACTGGGCGAGTACCCCTTTTCCTGTTCCTGATTCTCCCTGGATTAAAATCGTGGAATCTGTTGGCGCCACTTTTTCGCAAAAAGCTAGGATTCGATTGATCTTGCTGCTATTCGTAATGAACTGGCCTGTTTCTTCTTCCTCTTGAGTGGTTTTTGCCTCACTGCTCGTTCCAATCGCTTTGGCCATTTTATATGTCTGCAATTCGGTCGATGTGATGACGACTAGTTCGATTTCACCCTCGTCATTTAAGATTGGAATCGCCGATGTCATCAGTTCAGCCCCGATATACGTCTGCTGCCTCATGTAGCAAGGCTTTTTTCTTTTATACACTTCCGGCACAATGGATGGTTTCCAGTAGCCTTTTTCAAATAATTCGACATTGTATTTGCCGATGACATCACTCGGCTTCAGCCCATAATGGCGCTCACAGACCTGGTTCACATAAAGAATCCGCTTTTCGCCGTCGAGGACGAAAATTTCATCTTTGGAATGATCGAGAATTTTTAAAAGAGTTTGCAGCGTCATCTCAATATTGCCTGTTGCATCAGGACTTTTCATAGAATGATCCTCTCTTTTCTAAAGGTGATGAGTTAATTTTGACAAAAACGCTTCCATATTGAGTTAATTATAACTCAATATGAAAGCGTTTTTTATAAAAATCAAAATTTTTTGTGTGTTTACACTGTTTTGAAAAGTTGGCACGCTAATTGCATATATAAAATTGTCAGATAGCAAGGTAAGTATGTTGTTAATGTTATTAATTGTTTTACTATTTTAAGCATTCAATGAGAGGCTTTGCCAGCAAGTACTCACTAATCAATTATTTATGAAGGAGAATGAATTATGGCTTATAACGCAGTAGAAAATGCAACTAATCGGACATTTGAAAGAACCTTGACTTATGACAAATACACAGATCCGAAAGTACTTGAAAAAGAAATGGATCTTGTTTTCTCTAAATCTTGGCAGCTTGTGGGGCATGTTAGTCAGTTAGAAAAAGTAGGTGCTTTCTTTACCACTGAAGTAGCGAATGAACCAATTATCGTGACTCGTGGGCAGGATGAAGTCATCCGTGCTTTTTATAACGTCTGCCCGCACCGTGCAACAAAGCTTGAAAAAAATGAGTCAGGTAAGAAGAAAATTTTACAATGCGCCTACCATGGCTGGACCTTTAAATTAGATGGGCAATTAAACAAAGCACCTAACTTTAAAGGGGAAGATGCAGCTTGTGTACAAGACGCTTGTTTACGCTCAGTCCGCATGGAAATCTTGGAATCTTTAATCTTTGTCAACTTGGACGATAACGCGAAGCCGCTTAGCGAATCTTACGGCGATTTCTTCGACCGCTTGAGCAAATATCCGTTTTTAAGTGAGTTAAAACGAACAAACCAAACCTCACGGGTGATTAAAGCGAACTGGAAAGCGTTTATTGATAATTATTTAGAGTGTGACCACTGCCATGTGGCACATCCAAGCTTCGTTGCAGCCCTTGACATGGATGATTATCAAATCATTACCTGTGAAAATTATTCACTACAAGGATCGATTGTTAAACCGGATAAAAATTATGGAACAGTCGATTTAAATCAGGCGGAAATGAAAGGCGGATCATTCTTCTGGCTATGGCCAAACCTAATGTTGACCATTTATCCGGGTCCTGGCAATATGGCAACGATTCAATTGGTGCCGATTGATCATGAAACAACATTGATTCTTTATACTTATTATTTCCGCGATGAGAATTTGACTCAAGAAGAAAAAGACTTAGTTGCTTTTGCGGAACAAGTTCGCCTGGAGGATGTGGAACTTGTCGAATTAGAACAAATTGGTTTCCGTTCTCGTGCATTTAACAAAGGAAGATATTCGTCTTCAGAAAAAGCAATTGTACAATTTCATGAAATGGTATTGGAGGCCCTCAATGAGTAATTTAGCGAATGAAGCCAAAGCGAAGAAGAAGTATCTGATGATCAATGGAGAAAAAGTAGAAACAGCGAAATATGCTCCATTATATTCACCGTATTCCGGAGAAGAAATCGCTCAAATTGCGATGGCGGATAAACATCTGACAGTACAGGCCATTGCGGCTGCCTACGAGGCACGCGAAAGTATGGCGAAAATGCCGGCGTATCAGCGGGCGGAGATTTTAGAAAATGTGGTGGCGCTTTTAAAAGAGAAAGCGGACGAAGCGGCTGAAGTTATTTCTCGTGAATCAGCGAAACCCATCATGTTCGCGAAAGCGGAAGTGGCAAGAACGATTGAAACGTATAAGTTTGCGGCCGAAGAGGCAAAAAGAATTCACGGAGAAACGATTCCTTTTGACGCAGCTGCTGGCGGCGTCGGCCGAATTGGTTACACATTAAGAGAACCAATTGGGGTCATTGGGGCGATCACCCCATTTAACTTCCCGATGAACCTTGTTGCTCATAAAGTCGGGCCGGCAATTGCAGCTGGCAATACGATCGTTTTGAAGCCAGCATCCCAGACACCTCTGTCTGCCCTCTTTATTGCGGAAATTTTTGAAGAAGCCGGACTTCCAGCGGGGGCTTTGAATGTTGTAACTGGTCCTGGCGGCACGGTTGGGGACGCGATTGTCGAAGACGACCGTGTTAGCATGGTGACATTCACAGGTAGTCCGAGCGTCGGCATCGGGATTCGGAACAAGGCAGGCTTGAAAAAGACGACGCTTGAACTTGGTTCAAATGCCGCCTTAATTATTGATAAGGATATTGACATTGATTCGATTATTGACCGCTGCATCATGGGTGCTTTTTCTAACCAAGGACAAGTTTGTATTTCCTTGCAGCGTGTGTATGCACATGAAGATGTATATGAAGAATTTTTTGCGAAGTTCACTGAAGCAGCGAAGAAGTTGAAAATCGGTGACCCGCTTGATCCGGATACGTATATTTCAGCGCTAATCTCTAAAGGGGAATCAGAACGTGTGCTGGGCTGGATTGAAGAAACGAAAGGCAGCGATGCGAGGATAGCAGCGGGCGGCAAACTGCAGGACGGCGTTCTTGAGCCAACCATTATTACCGATGCGGACCATTCCTTAAAAATCTCTTGTCAGGAAGCCTTTGCTCCAGTTGTCGTTGTAAACAAAGTGCGTTCAGTTGGAGAGGCGATTGAGCAAGTGAATGATTCTCGCTTTGGTTTACAGGCTGGAATTTATACAAACAATGTGAAAAATGCGTTGTTCGCTTCAAAAGAATTGCATGTGGGCGGTGTCATTATTAATGATGTACCGACCTATCGTGTTGACCAAATGCCATACGGCGGTGTAAAAGAAAGTGGGACAGGTCGTGAAGGAATAAAATACGCTGTGGAAGAAATGACTGAACTGAAATTGGTCGTTTGGAACCAAGGCTAAAAAACGAGGGAGATCATTGTGAAGCACTATAAAATTGCAGTTATCGCCGGAGACGGCATTGGCCCTGAGGTCATTAATGAAGGGGTCAAAGTATTAAACAAAGTGGCAGCACTTGATTCCGGTTTTCAATTGGATTTCACGTACTTTCCATGGGGCTGTGAATTTTACGCGAAAAATGGAAAAATGATGGATGATGATGGGATCGAGCAGTTGAAAGAGTTTGATGCGATTTATTTGGGAGCCGTCGGGTTTCCCGGCGTCCCCGACCATATTTCACTGTGGGATCTATTGTTAAAAATCCGAAAAAGCTTCGATCAATATGTGAACATTCGGCCGGTAACCCTGCTAAAAGGGGCGCACTTACCACTTGTCGATGTGAAACGCGAGGACATCGATATGCTGTTCATTCGTGAAAATACGGAAGGGGAGTATTCAGGCGCAGGTGATTGGCTGTTTAAAGGGCAGGAACACGAGGTCGTTATGCAAAACGGTGTCTTTTCCCGTAAAGGCACGGAGCGAATCATTCGTTACGCGTTTGAAACAGCGAAAAAAGAAGGCAGGTCACTGACGAGCATTTCTAAAGCAAACGCCCTTAATTATTCGATGGTATTTTGGGATCAGGTATTTGAAGAAGTGAGCGCAGATTATCCGGAAGTCAAAACGGCTTCATATCTTGTCGACGCAGCGGCGATGCTGATGATTAAAGATCCAAAACGCTTTGAAGTCGTTGTAACTTCGAACTTGTTCGGGGATATTTTAACGGATTTGGGAGCGGCCATTGCTGGAGGAATCGGACTCGCTGCTGGAGCGAATATCAATCCGGAAAGAAACTTTCCATCTATGTTTGAGCCGATTCACGGATCTGCTCCGGATATTGCTGGACAGCAAATTGCCAATCCGCTGGCAGCTATTTGGTCCGCCAGCCAAATGCTCGACTTTTTCGGCTATGAAGCATACGGAAAACTCGTGTTGGATGCCATCGAACAACTTCTAGTAGAAAATGAGGTTTTGACACCGGATATGAATGGCACTTCTTCAACTGCTGATGTAGGAAACCGTGTCGTAGATTTGATAGAATCTTTCGTTGATTCCCAAAAGGTGAATAGCTGATAGATTCATCTAAGGTATGATCTATTGCATAAAAGGTCTCAACCGGCCTTTTATGTAATACCCGTTATATATTTTTTTTAAATGTAGGCAGTGTTAAACGTTAATGCTGATTTTGGCACTCTGTTGATTGAAGTGCCTGGAACGGAAATCAACAGACCAGTTTAACAGAACCAAAATGTAAAGCGTTTTCAAATTTGATGCGAAAATCACTTGTTTTTTACTAGTCTATACTCTACTCTATTAGAATTCGGAATAAGCAAAAAAAATAAAGTCTGAAAATTCATACTAAACTTCGTGAGGGGGAATTTCTGAGTGAAAGTTGTAATTTGGATCCTTGCAATCATTCCTATCATTGGTGCGTTCACGGTCGTAAACCGGATCGAGCCTTACATATTTGGGTTACCCTTCATTGTTTTTTGGGCGACTGCCTGGCTAGTTTTAACTTCAGTATTTTTATTGATTACTAATATTTTATTAGATAAACAGGAGGAAACTAAATGATTAGCTCGATTATCATTCTCATCGGTACTTTTCTTCTGGCTTTCTATTTAGGGATTCGTGCCCGCAAAGGACAACAACTCGAAGAATGGGCTGTAGGCGGCCGTAATTTTGGTCCAATCGTCATGTTCGTGTTAATGGCTGGTGAAATTTTTACAACGTATGTATTTCTCGGAGGAACAGGCGGAACTTACCGAATGGGCGGCCCCATCATCTATATCTTTAACGCCTTCTGTTATATTGTGCCGTTCTGGATTTTGCCTCCGATTTGGCGTTATGCCAAAAAGCATCGAGTGATTACCCAGTCTGACTTTTTTGCAAAGAAGTATGATAGTAAACCACTCGGGTTATTAGTCGCTATCGTCGGGGTCGTTTCAATGATTCCTTATATCGTATTACAGTTAAAAGGTCTTAAAATCATTGTGTCAGAGGCTTCCTACGGTGCAATTTCACCGAATTTAGCTGTATGTATTGGGGTAGTTGCCGTCACGATTTTTGTGTCATTGTCCGGTATTCACGGTTCAGCCTCAACGGCCATTTTAAAAGACATTCTCCTTCTTGGTGTTATTCTATTTTTAGGTTTCTATCTACCATATCATTATTATGGCGGCATTCAACCGATGTTTGAAACATTGGATGCGGCAAAGCCGGAGTTCTTATTAATGCCTGACGAGGGCTTAAGTATATCCTGGTATATTTCAACCTGTTTAACGATCGGATTGGGACAATATATGTGGCCTCAATGCTTCGGTGCCAGTTTATCATCGAAAAATGAAAGAACATTGCGACAGAATGCAGCCATTTTGCCGCTGTACCAAATCATATTGGTATTCATTTTATTCATTGGCTTCACGGCCCTTTTACAAATTCCAAATTTACAAGGAGCGGATACAGATTTATCCCTCTTTAAAATCGCTAAAGCAACATTCGATCCTTGGGTGGTCGGAGTCATAGGAGCAGCTGGTATCTTAACAGCATTGGTCCCGTGTTCGATGTTATTACTCACGGCAGCGACGATCTTAACGAAAAATATTTATAAATCGATTAAACCGAATACCACCGACGAGCAAATTGGACGCTATACACGTATGTGTGTCCCTATCGTGGCTTTAATCGCCTTATTTTTCACTTTTTTCGGCGGAAACAGTATTATTGCCTTACTGATCATGGCTTACAGCTTTGTACTGCAATTATTCCCACCACTGTTTTTAAGTTTATGGAAGAAAAACCCCGTTACTAAAACAGGCGCAGCTGCAGGGATTATATCCGGTGTGATCATGGTAGCTTATGTCACCCTAACTAGTTCGACGATGGCGACGTTCTTTCCGAAGGCCCCTTCGTATATAAAAGATCTCGATGTGGGTATCGCGGCCCTTGTCATTAACATTGTGTTCATGTTCGCGGTCAGTGCATTTACTAGAACATCAGTACAACTAGAGGGAGAGATTGATACAAAAGCGGTATAAGATTAGTTAAAAAAACTAATATGATCTCCATCTAACCTACAAAGGCTTGTTCTTTGTAGGTTTTTTTGAATGTATAGATGTAGCATCAATCGGGAGCTAGATTTATATAGGCCCTAATTTTTAGGGATAGTAAAATCCTCCGACCTAAAAGAATTTTCTGATAAAATACGTATCTGTGTTTTCCTGCCCTTTTTATGATTGCAGGGCAGGTGGAGCCGCCACTGATAGCGAATAGCAGACATGCGTAACGCCATAACAATAAGGACAATCAGGGTCAACTGAATGGGGGTGTTCCAACCCAGCCAAATACATATGGCACATAAAATCGTTAAAATTGCATGGATTTCTTCCTTTAAAGCAAGGGGTTTTCGGGCGGCGATGATGTCACGAATCATCCCCCCTCCAACGCCGGTAAACATCGAAGCCAAGACCATTACGCCCAAATCATTAGAAAAAACCTTTTGGGCTGACATTGCTCCTTGAAGAGCAAAGGAAGCAAGACCAATGGAATCAAAAAATAAACTCCACCGCTTCCAATGATTAATCCACTTTAGCGGCAATAATACGATGAATGTCAGCGTTATTAAAACTGTTAAAATGATGGAATGGTCCCAAAGCTCTGAAATAGGGACACCGATAATCAAATTTCGTACGATCCCTCCCCCAAAGGCTGTGGTTAAACCCAATGCGTAAACCCCCACAAAGGAATATTCTGCTTCAAGGGCTACAAAAGCCCCGCTTGCTGCATATGAAATAATTCCGATAAAATGAAGGACGATCCAAGACATTCCTTTAAAAACCTCCTGATATAAATAATTTATTTTCCTAATCTCTTTAGACGAAAATACGAACTTTGGAAAATACTTTGCAAGAAAGAAAAATATTTTTTCCATTTTTATACAAAAAACTCCACCACAAGAAATCGTCTCATCAGACGACAGTTTGTGGTGGAGTAATCAATTAGCATTGCCTACTAATAAATCATTCCATTGGAAATAATAAATAGAGTTCTAACAAAAAGTTTTATTAGGGCTCCATCAGTAAAATTTGTCTAAATTTTGTCCAACGGCATTGATTATACTCCCCTCAACCAGAAAAGCAAGACAAATTTAGGACTGGTTGAATTTTTTGTAGACTTTGTTGTATAGTATCGAGTTGTTAGGAGGAGAGACATGGGGAAAAAGGAAACAGCGTTTAATGATATTGTACGGAAAATGCGGAAAGAGATTTTTGGAAAGGGACCGGAGCGAATTTTTACTCACTTTGTGGATAATATGGCTATCACAACCATGTATGGTATTCTAACTCCGACAGAAAAATTTATTGCACAATCTCAAGAGGGTAAAAAAGTAATTCATAGTGCCCGAACCGAAATGATTCGGGAGATATATAAGCAAAAAATACCTGAGGGAATGGAGGAGATCGTAGGTTCAAAACTGCTTCATTTATTTTCGGATGCAAAGATTGAAGAGGATATGGCTGTATCTGTATTTATTTTTGAAAAAACGATTGAGTTATAACCGATTGTTTTTAAAGGTATTGGTTTTGAGGCATTTGAAAGAAGTATCAAAGAACACTTCAAGGTTCTTGATACTTCTTTCTTCTTTTATTATGCGGTTTTTGTTTGTTTTTGGTCCAAGTGATGGCTTAGCAAAGTTAGAAGACTTGCAAGTATTGCAATCAATCCGCCGACCCATGTCACACTCATCAAATTGCCTTGATGGTAAACCATTCCGCCTGCTGCGGACCCCAGGGCAATACCGATATTGCTAGCGACTGGCATTAGTGAAGCAGCGAGTCCTGTCGCTTTTGGTTGATAAATACCTGCAAGGTCAATCAAATAAAGCTGGGTAGATGTGGTTAAAAGGATGGCCATTAAAGACATCAAGCCAATGTTAATCAATCCATAGAATAAATTATTTGTAGTCCAATATAAGCTGATTAGAACAATTGCTTGCAAAAGGAAAACAATGCGAAGACGCCCGATCGCATTGTTGCTAGCAATTTTTCCAGCGAGTATGTTGCTGAAAATCGAAATGAATCCGTAGCCAAATAATATCAAACTGATGGAATTACTCGGTGCTTCCATTCCATTCAGGATCGGAACAAGATACGTATAAACGGCATAGGTCGCTCCAAATCCTAAAGATGGAATGAAAAACGCCATTAAGATTCGTGGGTGTGTCAACAAAGAAAATTGATCACGCATTGAACTGCGAAATTGACTGAGCTTATTAGGCAAAACGAAGAAAGATGCCAAAAACGCAATTCCACCAAGAAAAGTCGTTAACAGGAAAGTTGCATTCCAGTTGTACCATTCAGCGATCGCAGTGCCAATTGGTACTCCAATCACGTTTGCAAGAGTAAAACCACCGAAAACAAATGATATAGCAAGTCCTCGTTTGGCGCTTGGAATGGCTTCACTGGCAACAATCATGGCAAGGGAGATTAAAACACCTGTTACAATCGCCGTCATCATCCGAAGTACAAGAAGCATGATGTAGCTCGTCGAAAACACACACAAAGCATTCAGGATGATGAACGAGCCTATTAAAAACAACATCCATTTACGCTTAGGAAAATGACTTGTTGCGCTCATCACGAGCGGTGTAGCAATGGCAAATGTAATGGCAAAAGCAGAAACGAGTGTTCCTGCTTTTTCATTCGCTATATGAAGACCTGAGGAAATATCGGTTAAGATCCCGACGATAACAAATTCGCTTGTCCCAAGAACAAATGTTAATAAAGAAAGTGTAAAGATGAGCAACCAATGTCGCTTGGATAATTCAGTAGAGTTCATAAATACCTCTTTTCTTTGATGAATGTATATGTGAAACATGGCAGTAAACAATTAAAACATCATACCATAAAACATTTTTACTAGGATAGTCCATACTTTTTACCAGCCATTAAAAAGGGAGTTAGATTCCTTCATTCACTGGCATTCTATATCATAAAAACATGGTTTCTGGATTCATTAAAAAGCTGTAATATACAGAGGTATGAATCATATTTGTATGTTACAGCAAGTTTTTAACGCTCCATTTAGGTATAATGGATAAACAAGACATTGCGTAAAACTTGCAATATATAAATGGTGAGTTTGCCAAAGAAAGGGATTCTATTATGTCAAAACGTAAAAAGTCCATCTTGAAACCACTTATTTTGTCCACCCTATCGCTCTTTATTATTCTAGTTGTAGTTTTTTATGTTATGGATAAGGACAGGGAAGGGAAGCAGAACCCAACGGAGAACTCTCAACCAGTCGTTGAACCTTCACCCAATACTCCACCAGAATTAGGTGAAAATAATAATCAGAAGCTGCATGACTATATTAATGACCTTTTTTCCTTCGCGAAGGAAGGAAAAGTGGTCGGTATCCCTTTCGTTTCGGGGAAGGCTAAGAAGCAGGAAGTACAAAATAAATGGGGAGAACCCGACCAAACAACAGACACTGAAAGTGGTAGATACGAAGAATATAAAAATCGAAATATCGTTATAGGATACACAGGTGAGATTGTCTCGGATATCCGATCATATGATCCTGAATTACAAAAAATCCGGCAAAATGACATCAAGAAGGCAGGCGGCGAACCTGATCAGATTCGCTACTATAAAGATGAAACACAAGACCAAATTATTCTTGTTTATCAGGTTACCCCTTTAACAGAGTTAAAGTGGATCTTACCAAAACCAACCGATCAGGAGCCAAATCCAAAAGTGGACCATATATCCGTCTTTACACAAGTTAAAAATCAAGCCGAGCAATCTACTCCACCGGACCAGCAAAAGACCATAGCTGACTTGAGTTTAGATGAGAAAATTGGGCAATTGATCTTCGCAGGTATAGCTGGCACCACCGTGGATTCCAATACAAAGAGTTTATTAACGAAATACAAGGTGGGCGGGATTATTTTTTACAAAGACAATTTAATCAACCCATCACAAACGGTGCAGCTATTGAATCAAGTGAAGTCTGAAAATGGCCAGAAGGTGCCGCTTCTCTTGGGAGTGGATCAAGAAGGCGGGCGTGTGACCAGGCTCCCTGGTGGATTGATTAATTTTCCAACCAATAAAGAAATTGGGGCCATTAATAATTCTCAGTTTTCCTATCAGGTGGGGACGATGTTAGGGAAGGAGTTAAAGGAATTTGGTTTCAATCTTGATTTTGCTCCTGTGCTGGACATCAACAGCAATCCAAATAACCCGGTGATAGGGGATCGTTCATACGGGAATAATGCTGAAATTGTGAGTAAGCTTGGTATTCAAACTTTTAAAGGAATACAATCGCAACACATTATCCCTACCATTAAGCATTTTCCAGGACATGGAGATACGTCTGTTGACTCCCATCTGGAGCTGCCCATTGTCAATAAAAGCCTGCAACAGCTAAAAGAGCTCGAATTAATCCCGTTTGAGAAGGCAATCAATAGCGGTGCGGATGTTGTTATGGTGGCCCATATCTTATTGCCAAAACTGGATGCTGATTTTCCATCATCTATGTCCAAAAATATAATAACAGGGATCTTGAGGCAACAGCTGGACTATAGCGGTGTTGTCATCACGGATGACATGACCATGGGGGCGATTATCGACCATTATTCGATTGGCAGAGCCGCAGTCGAATCAGTTAAGGCCGGCAGTGATATTATTTTAGTTGGACATGGTTATAACAATGCAGTGGAAGCCATTTCTTCTTTAAAAAGCGCTGTCCAAAAAGGGGAAATTACGGAACAAAGAATAAATGAAAGTGTCAGTAGAATTTTGGAGCTAAAAAAGAAATATGAAATAAATAATGAGAAAGTGAACAATGCGAATATAGAGGAAGTAAACCAATCCATAAAAAAACTTCTGGATGAGTACTCAAATTAATCTTTCAACCAGGCAAAAAACACCGTTTGGACTATAGACCCAACGGTGTTTTTTTATTTGGTTATGCACCTTTTCGATGATTTATTTGGACAAACTTTGATCGATTAAACAAAAACTCTTTTATCGAATTGGTTTGATGCTTTGCTTTAGCGGCAAAGAATGGATTCAAAATAACAATCGTTAGTAAGTTTGCTGATAATCCCCAAAATCCTTCATAAATTCCATGTGCGCTGTTTGTTGCGTAAACGGTAAAAGTTGTGGCCAATCCGACGAGCAATCCAATCGTTGTAGCTTCTCTCGTTTGATTTTTCCAGAATAAGCTCACAACAATGGCTGGGAAAATTTGCACCATTCCGGACACCCCTAAAAGCTGTAATGATACGAGGGCAGTAGGGAATAACAGGCCGAATAATAAAGCAAGACCAATGACAACGAATACCATCGAACGTGTGACAAGTGTTAATTTAGCACCCTTTACGTTTGGATTAATTAAATCACGGTAGATGTTGTTGGCAAATAAGTTGGACGCACCGATGGCCATAATCGAGCAAGGGATTAACGATGCTAAGGCGATCGTTGAATAGGCCAGCCCTTGTCCGATCCCGCCGTATGAAACTTGAATCAGATTTAAAAAGGCAAAGCGCGGATCGCTTCCCGCAGGCAAGACATGGTAAGCGACAAAGCCTAGAAAAATGACCAAGATTAAGACTACATTGTATAAAGGCAGGAACATCGCATTTTTTCGAACAGCATCCGCACTTTTTGCGGTAAATACGCCAGTTGCTCCGTGAGCCCACATAAATAAGGCCAAGGCTGAAACAAGTGAGGCGGTGATGAACCATGGGATTCCTTTTGGACCGGAAGTTGGAATCGTCAGCAGCTGCGGCGATTCTTTTACAAGGGTATCAATCATTGGACTCCAGCCGCCAAAATGAATAATCGGCAGAGAAACCACAAGGAATAACATAATCGCCCAGACGAGTACATCTTTAATGATGGCTGTATAGGTCGGTCCTTTGATTCCGCTAAAGAACGTAAACAGGGCAACAAGCAGGAAGGATGTAATCACGACTACTTTAACATTGATGAAGCCCGTTCCAGCCACTTGAAGCGTATCTTGGATCCCGGCTAACTGCAAATCAATATACGGGATGAGCATCAATACGCCGGTAATAGCGATGATCGAAGAGAGGAGCTTACTGTCAAAACGCTCTCGCGCATAATCCGCTAGTGTGGTCAGCTTGAATTTATTTGCTACCTTCCATAGTTTAGGAAGATAGAAATAGGAAACAAAGTAAGCGATGATACAATAAGGAATCGCAAAGAAGGCAAGACTTCCTCCAGAATAAGCTGTACTAGTCAGGCCTAAAAAGGTATAAGCCGTATATAAATCTGCGCCGACTAAAAACCAAACCAGCAATCCTCCAAAGCGCCTGCCGCCAACCGACCATTCCTCTACTGAGCTTCGCGACGATTTATTACGTCCTGCTATAAATCCAATTAGAACAACGGTTAAGACAATGAATGCGGTGATTAACAAAGCTGTCAAATTTCCTTGTTGCATTAGTCAAGACTCCCTTCTGATTTATCAAGTTGATAGATCCCTAAAGTGCATAAGGGTGTTAAGACGATCCATAAAAATAACCAAAATTGAAGAAAAGGCAGTCCTAAAATAATGGGATCGATTCGATTGGCCAAAGGCAGTACCACTAATTGCGAAAGTAACGGAAGTATAATTAGTAATGATTTCATGAATTTTTTGCCCATGTAGAAACCTCCTGTTTGATCATAGGTGAGCAATATTAAAATAGTAATATTGTCATACCAATAGTATTGTTGAATAATTTTTTTATGTTCGTAATCGTATCAAATCTGGTAAGAGATTACAAGTTAATTTTTTAACAATTTACAAAATTCTAATTAACAAACTATTAAATGAATGAAAAAAGCTTAATATAAACGCTGTTAGGTTAACGTCGTTTACATTAAGCTTTTCTAATTTAAGTTTTTGTCCGATGTGCGGCCCAGATGATTAGTGCAATAACGATCATAATGCCCCCTGTCACACAAACTCCTTGCCATTTCCACCAGCTCCATGCATAGCCGCTAAGTGTTGAACCAAGCGAACCGCCGAGAAAATAACTAACCATGTACACGGTATTTAACCGACTCCGTGCCTCTGGGATTAAACTGTAGATTCTGGTTTGATTGGAGACTTGGGCACCCTGGACACCTAAATCTAACAGAACCACTCCGACAAATAATGCCCATAAGGAGGTTCCCAAAAAACCGAAGAATAGATAGGAAAATAGGCAAATCCCAATTAACAGGCCAACCATTGTTTTGGCATTGAATCGGTCTGCCAAACGGCCGACGATTGGTGCACCCATTACGCCTACTATTCCTATTAAGCCAAATAATCCTGCGACTTCACTGCCATAATGATAGGGCTCCCCTTCAAGAAAAAACGAGAGGGATGTCCAAAATATGCTAAAACTGCCGAACAGCATTGCACCGATTAATGAGGCTTCTCTTAAAACCGGCTGGGTCACAATTAAATGCCCAATGGATTTATAAAGTCCGGCAAAGGATAAACGCGATTCTGGATAGCTCTTGGGAAGAAATGTCTGCAATATGATTGCTAAAGCCAACATCATTGCCGCAGCGATCCAGTACATGGTGCGCCAGCCAAGGCTTCCTCCGATCAGTCCAGAGACGGTTCTTGCTAATAGAATCCCGATGAATAACCCACCCATGATATTGCCTATCACTTTTCCTCTTTCCACGGGGGCGGCCAATTGTGCTGCAAGGGGAAGGATGATTTGTGGTACTACCGTGGTCACTCCCACTGCAAAACTCGCAAGGTTTATCCAGAGAAGGTTTTGCGCAGTGGCAATCCCTATAAGGGAAATCGTAACGGCAATCAATAAACCGGCAATCAACAGCCGGCGTTCCTTCATATCTCCCATTGGGACGAATATAAACATCCCAACAGCATATCCAATCTGTGTAAACATGGCGATGTTTGAGACTTGGTGGGCAGTCGCATGAAAGCTTCGCCCCATGTCGGCAAGGAGCGGTTGATTATAATAAAGATTTGCCAC
This sequence comes from Neobacillus sp. MER 74, assembly GCF_023714155.1. Classification (NCBI taxonomy): domain Bacteria; kingdom Bacillati; phylum Bacillota; class Bacilli; order Caryophanales; family Bacillaceae; genus Neobacillus; species Neobacillus sp. MER 74. The sequence goes on along the minus strand of NZ_JAMAUV010000016.1, from coordinate 41,626 downwards.
CGCCATCCCACAGGCAAGCGACATTAATAAAATTAACTTTTTAGACATGGAGGAATGCTCCGTCCTCGCGCTGTCATCAGTCGTTGTGATCAATCTATATTCCCCCTTTAATAACACCCGGAGTTTAATTGATTCTACAAAAGGAAAGAAAAACCTTCCCAAATATAGGGAATGGTCCTCCAAAATATTTACTTTCAACCATTGCCATACTATCATTTAATTGCAAAACGAATTCTTCTTCATGACAGGAGTAGTGGAAATGTTGATAGCTGATTTTATAATTGATTTGATTGGCGCTCTAATAGAGGCAATGATTCCTACTCCGAAGTCAAAGCTTGAAAAAAATATCAATGAATTAAAGGAAGAAGAATGGTTTGCCGATTTGGATAAAGATGTTCGCTATAATTACATCATTTGGCACAACAACAAAGTAAAACGTTTTTTGAAAAAGCCTGAAAATGTTAAGATTCTTAAAAGTAGTGAATGGGAGAGGGAAAAATTTATTCAGTTGGTGATTAAGGAGCATAAACGATTCGTGGGAATACGCTAGGTTCAATCCGCAAGAGGACCCGCTTTTATCGGTTGGGGAATCATGTTAAGCACCCGATCAGACAAATAAACGGAAAAATTCCGCTTAATTAGTAATTATGATTAAAAATAGCATAAATAGACGGAGAAATTCCGCTTATTTACTCGAAAAACTTGAAAATGGGGGATTTTGCACTGCATAGTCGGAAAAACTTCCCTTATTTACCCCGAAACGAGCCCCATTTTGCATTTAACCGGAAAATCTCCGCTTATGTTACTTACACAAAAACCTTCCTGATCAATTACACAATCAGGAAGGTTTTTTATTAAAAAATTAATAGTGTTGCGTGCTTCGTTTATTGCCTCTTTGTAATTCAACTTCCTTTTTTAGGCCTGTTAGTAATGAGTAGCACATAGCGAGCATGATAATGGCAAATGGGAGTGCAGCGGCGATGGAAGCGGTCTGCAATACCTCCAAGCCACCGGCAATTAGCAAAACGGCCGATAAGGCTGACTGGATGATACCCCATGTCATTTTTATTTTGTTAGAAGGATTTAGCGTTCCGCCTTCACTTAGCATCCCTAAGACAAAGGTCGCAGTGTCAGCAACAGTAATATAATAAATAGCGATCACGGCAAAACCTAAAATACTTAATAGGGAGCTTAATGGAAGGTGGTCGAAGAATATAAATATGGACAAGTTTATATTGTCGGCGATATGTTTTGCCAAATCACGGTTTCCGGGATCCTGAACAATGTCCAGTGCTGAACCTCCAAACACGGACATCCAAAGACAGGTTCCCAGTGTGGGAACAATCAATACTCCAACCACAAACTCCTTTATTGTCCGCCCTCTTGAAACCCGGGCAATGAACATGCCGACGAATGGTGCCCAGGCAATCCACCAAGCCCAGTAAAACAAGGTCCAGGAAGCAATCCATTTCTCCCCTTTTCCAAAAGGACTTATCCGTAAACTCATATGTAAAAAGTCACTTAGATACAGTCCTGTTGTATTGAAAAACACTTTAATAACCGTTAACGCCGGACCGACAATCATAATCAGTACAAGAATCGCCACTGAAAAGATGATGGCTGAGTTGGATAAATACTTTATTCCTTTTTCCAAGCCTGTATTAAGGGAAATAATAAAAAGGATTGTTGCGACCACAATGACAATAAGCTGAATCAATAACGTATTAGGAATTCCGAATATGTCATGCATACCTGCAGTGACCTGCATAGCCCCAAGCCCCAAAGAGGTGGCAATCCCGAAGACTGTGGCAAAAATGGACAGAATATCAATCGTTTTGCCTATCGGTCCATAAATCCTGTCGCCCAAAATGGGATGGAACGCGGAACTGATCGCAGCAGGAAGCCGTTTATTATATTGAAAAAAAGCAAGGGCTAAACCAATAACCGTGTAGATTGCCCATGGGTGCAGGCCCCAATGGAAAAATGTATATTTCATTGCGGTGTTCGCTGCATCAATGGTATAAGCTTTTCCGTACGGAGGAGCTGTATAATGGGTTACCGGTTCGGCAACACTCCAGTATACAATCCCTACACCCATACCCGCACCAAACAGCATGGCCAGCCAGGAAGGAGTGGAGAAATCAGGCGTGTCGGTTTTTCTGCCGAGTCGGATATTTCCATATCTTGAGAGCAATAAGTATATCGAAAAAAAGACGAAGAATAGGGTAGTACCTAGATAAACCCAGCCAAGGTAATCAATGGAGCTATTATAAACGGCGTTGGTGACTTTGGTAAGATTCTCTGTGAAAAAAACACCCCAGACAATAAATATGAGGGTCAGTAATAGAGAGATAATGAAGACACTATTTTCTTTAATTTTATCCATGGAAACCTCCTGGTACTGGAAAAATACTAATGCTAGTTATTAAACGGATTGTATTGAAATTCCCACGTATCCGTATCCATCAACTCTTCATGCGGCACCTCTAAACCGCCGCCAAGATAAATGGTTTGTCCTTTGATCGCCACCACCATCGCTTCGATTAACACATCATTATCCTTCTTTTTATATATGTCACCCAACTGCGTGGATAACTCACCGTATGGATGAACAATTTGCGGGCCGACGTCATCAATGTTTTCCTCCATATTTATCATGTCTTTATAATCGATCGGATGACTGTCAGGAGCACGTCCAGGTACCATCAATAAATATTCGGTATGCTTGATCCCATCCAAATCGCTTGTAATGACCCCTTTTTTATCAACCGTTTCCACCACTTCAATTTCATTTAAGGAATAGTGGTCCAGGGTATCGGGGTCCGGATTGTTAATGAAAATCAAATCTCCCGCTACTGGTTTTTGGTTATTCCGAAGCGTATATACCTTATGATTATAAATAAAGCTGTCATTTTCCCTTGGAATGTATTTTTCCACACTCGCTGCATTGGTTATATGCTGTGTTGAATCCCTTAACTTGATCAGATGAACGGAGAGTTTATACATTGGTTTTACTCCATACACCTTGTGTAACTCATTGTTATAGTAAACAAATTGCCCTTTTCTGACTTGATACAGCTTCATTACTAAGTCTCCCTTCAGTCATAGGTGGAGCAGTATTCTTCATAACAACTTGGAATTTGGATACATCGCTGTCATCTTTAGGATGTCTTTTTTCTGGAAAAACATGAAGTTTAAGTGGGAGGATTTTTCAGTTTAGATAAAATAGAAAAGGCTGAATGATATAAATAGGAGGGGAGAGAGTCTTGTTTTTACATTTTTTCATTATATTTTTTACATAGTTTCAAATTTTTATAAATAATTTTGCGAAAATAATAGAATTATCTATTATTGGGCATTGTTAAGAAAATTGGAAATTAATAAACTTAAATTTTGTTCAATTATGATTTAACATTTGTTCATAATATGTGTTATATTAGTAAAGTAATTTAAGATTAATGAAAGCGCTCACGGAGGATTGGTCCTGTTAGAAAAAAGAGAAGAAAATGCCGTGAATAGGTTAGGAGGGGAATGTTGTGAAAAGGAATTTTCACAGCAATTAATATGAGTAATGTTGGTTTATTTCTATCAGGCGCAGTGTTATTCCTAAACAGTCTGATGCTATTAGGAAAAGCGGATGGAAAGAGTGTGGGTCTCTTTAATATTTTCGTAGGAACCCTTCAAATAATGATCCCAAGTTATTTAATCGTCGTATCGGGCCAAAACCATTGGGAGCTTTACAATTATGCATCTATTTTCTTATTTGGGTTAACTTATTTATATGTTGGATTCACCTCATGGAAAGGGATTGATGGGAGCGGTCTTGGTTGGTTTAGTCTATGGGTTGCAATTGTTGGAGTGGTATATACCTTAACATCGATTATTCACTTTCAAAATGTTGTCAATGCACTGACATGGGCTATGTGGGCATTCTTATGGTTTCTGTTCTTCTTATCAAATGCACTTCATAAGAAAATTGACCATTATATTGGATTGGTTGCATTTGTTCAGTCATGGGTAACGTTGACCATACCAGCGCTCCTTTATTTTTTAGGTGTCTGGAATACACCAATGGTTGATCAAATCTGGACCTTTGTGTTAATTCTAGCAATCGTCTATTTTATTATCAGTTTTTTCAGCGGGAAGCTTTCCTATAAAAGAGAGTCAAATATTCAAGTAATCAATGCTTTGGAGGTAAAATAATATGTCAATTATCATTGGAATTGTTGGAATCCTTATTCTAATAGGTATTGCCTGGTTAATGTCAAACGATAAGAAAAACATTAACTTCCGTGCTGTAGGTATCATGGCAGCTGTTCAATTGTTAATCGCTTGGTTTATGCTGAATACTTCCATCGGTCAAAAAGTTCTGCACAAAATCGTCGATGGCTTTAACAAAGTTCTTTCTTTCGGGAATGACGGGATCTCATTTGTATTCGGCAGCCTTGCAGGAAAGGATTTATTCTTTGTTAATGTTCTAATGATGATTGTATTCGTAACCGCTTTACTAGGTATTTTAACTTATTCTAGAATATTACCATTAGCGATTAAATACATTGGCGGGGCAGTAAGTAAAATAACAGGACTTCCAAAGGTTGAATCATTTGTTGCGGTGAATTCTATGGTATTTGGTGATACGTCCGCGATCCTTTCTGTTAAGTCATTCATACCTAGTCTTTCTGGAAACCGTCTGTTTGTGGTTGTTACTTCTTCTCTTGTTGCGGTAAGTTGTTCAATCCTCGGTGCTTACATGCAAATGATTCCTGCGGAGTACGTATTGGTGGCGTTACCCATTAACGTATTCTCTGGACTTATCCTATCAACGATTGTGTGTCCTGTAAGGAAAGAGGAAGATGAAGAAATCGATATTAAGGGAATGATTCCTGAGAAATCGCTATTCGAAGCAATTGGCAACTGGACATTGCTCGGCGGAAAGACAGCTTTAATCGTAGGCGCTATGCTAATCACTTATGTAGGATTGATCGCGGCTGTTAACTGGATCTTTACTTCCATCTTCGGTATTTCTTTCACAGGTGTACTTGGATATGTATTCGCGCCAATCGCTTGGATTATGGGGATTCCTTCAAGTGAGATTGTTCGAGCTGGCTCTGTCATGGGTACGAAGGTAGCGGCTAATGAGTTCGTCGCTATGTTAGACTTCATGAAAATGATCCCTGATATGTCTCATAAGACGGTAGGTATTGTATCAGCATTCTTGGTATCGTTTGCTAACTTCTCTTCCATTGGAATTATCTTAGGAACGGTACAGGCTATCAATAATGAAAAGGCAAGTGAGTTAGCTAAGGTTGGTTTAAAGGTTTTATTAGTAGCAACCATGGGATCCGTCTTAACTGGAACGATTGTAGGATTGTTCCTGTAATCAAAAAGTACACGATAAAACCCCGCATCTTTTTTGCGGGGTTTTTGTCATTATCAGGTAACTTAAGCTGCCTTTGCCTTTAAAAGCTTGCCGTGCTTAGATTTACATGCTTACAAAAAGTTACTGTTCGCTTGGATAAAGAACTGAGATTGTTCATAGTTATACGTGACTTTAGAGAAGTCAAAAGGCTGGCCGTTGCTTAAATGAAAAATCGTTTCAACATTGAGTTTTGGGGCCCCTGCCTCCAATTCTAGATACTCCGCTTCTTCCTCATTCAGTTTATCGACATGAAGAAACACATCGGAAAAGCCGACCTTTAATCCTAATCCATCCCGAATGTAATTAAATATCGATTCAGAGACGATTTCTTTATTCAAGTAGGTAATGATTGATTTATTATAATAGGATTCTTCAAAGCATAATGTTTGCCCGTTAATATAGCGAACCCTTTTTACATAATAGACTTCATCCTCGAGTCCAATGTTTAAATTATCAGCCGCTTCTATTGTGGGATTTCGCACGTCTAATTCAATGACTTTTGAAGTGACATGATAATCCTCCAGGTCTTTTTTAAACCCTTGATTCGAAAGCAAACTAATATATCCCTTTCTCTTATGCCTTCTAACAAAAATGCCGCTGCCTCTGACTTGGAAGACTACCCCTTTTTTCTCCAACAGATCCAAAGATTTCGTAATCGTACTCTTACTCACTTCAAATTGAGCCATTAATGCTTCTAAAACCGGCAGTTTATCTCCTTGTTGAAGTGCGTTATCTTCAATATATTTTTCAAGTTCTGTTGCAATTTGCTGGTACTTTAACATTTGCATTCCTCATTAGTTAATTTACTTCATTCAATAATAGCATTATAGCATAAAGTTACTGAAAATATTATATAGTGATAATTTTTTTATTTGGGTATTGTAAAATTGTATCGGCACAATTATAATGTGACCATATACTTCGGTGTAAGCGTATAAATTAACTGAAAAGGGGATTTCGCATGTCGGGAAAAAAAGAAGTTATTGTCGAAGATATTAAAGAAAGTATTTTAAATCGTGGATTATTAACGGTTGTGAAATAAGGAGGAAATGAACATGGGTAAATTACCAACGGATTTTTTATGGGGCGGTGCTTTAGCAGCCCATCAATTTGAAGGTGGATGGAATCAAGGCGGTAAAGGACCAAGCGTTGTGGATGTGATGACAGCAGGTGCACATGGTGTACCGAGAAAAATTACTGAAACAATCGAAGCAAATGAATTCTACCCAAACCATGAGGCTATTGATTTCTATCATAACTATAAAGAAGATATCGCTTTGTTTGCTGAAATGGGATTAAAATGTTTACGGACATCGATCGGATGGAGCAGAATTTTTCCAAAAGGTGATGAAGCTGAACCGAACGAATCAGGATTACAATTCTATGATGATGTCTTTGATGAATTATTAAAGTATGGAATTGAACCTGTCATTACATTATCCCACTTTGAAATGCCGTTACATCTAGCACGAGAATATGGCGGCTTCCGAAATCGTAAAGTAGTAGACTTCTTCGCAAAATTTGCTGAGGTATGCTTTGAGCGTTACAAAGACAAAGTGAAATACTGGATGACTTTTAACGAAATCAATAACCAAATGGATGTTAATAATCCTATCTTCTTATGGACAAACTCAGGTGTTATGGTGGGAGAAGACGAAGATGCTAAAGAAGTAATGTATCAGGTAGCACACCATGAATTGGTTGCAAGTGCATTAGCGGTAGCAAAAGGAAAAGAAATTAAATCAGAGTTCCAAATTGGAGCCATGGTTTCCCATGTACCGATCTATCCTTTTTCATCCAATCCAGAAGATGTGATGTTAGCTGAGGAAGAAATGAGACAACGCTACTTTTTCCCTGATGTACAAGTTCGCGGTTATTATCCAAGCTACGCTTTAAAAGAATTTGAACGTGCAGGCTATGACATCAAGATTGAAGATGGCGATGATGAGATCCTAAGAAATGGTAAAGTTGACTACCTTGGTTTCAGCTATTATATGTCTACAACGGTTAAAAGCGATGTTGTAAGAGAAAATCTGGGAGATATCGTCAATGGCGGTTTACCGAATGGAGTCGAAAATCCATACATTAAATCCAGTGATTGGGGCTGGGCGATTGATCCTACTGGCCTTCGATATACATTAAATCGTTTTTATGATCGTTATCAAATTTCATTATTTATCGTTGAAAATGGCTTTGGTGCAATCGATACGGTCGAAGAGGATGGCTCTATCCATGATCCAGAACGAATTCAATATTTAAAATCTCATATTGAGGCATTGGAAAAAGCAGTAACTTACGATGGTGTTGATTTAATCGGCTATACGCCATGGGGCATCATCGATATTGTGTCATTCACAACAGGTGAAATGAAAAAACGTTATGGTATGATTTATGTAGATCGTGATAATGAAGGCAACGGATCCATGAAGCGATTCAAGAAAGATTCGTTTGAATGGTATAAAAATGTAATTGAAACAAACGGTGAAGAATTATAATCTCTACACGAGGGTGTCTCCAATACAGTTTTGGTACACCCTTTTATCATGCCTTCAAAGAGCCATAAACGTAATTACCCAGTACAAACGGAGAAATTTCCTAAAAAGTATTGACAGTAATTTACATCCTTATTATTATCATTATTAAGAATGATAATAATTAAGTTAACGGATACAAAAAAGGGGAGAGTTAAATGGTAAGTACGGCAACGATTATTTCGATGTTTGTCCCGATTGTGGTTTGCATTGGTTTATTTGTCGGATTGATTTTGGTTTATAGAAAGAAAACGGGGATTGCTGTAAAGCCGGTGGTTATTGGCGCTCTTGGGTTTGTCATCGCAACACAGATTTTAGAAAAAGTATTGCATGTCGTTGTTATCACAAACTTTCCCAATTATGCGGACCATCCCTGGTTATTTGGATTATACGGCGGCATGGCAGCAGGCTTATTTGAAGAACCGGCACGGTTTCTATTATTTATTTGGCTCCTGAAAAAATTTCATGATTACAAAGGCGGGATCTCGTTTGGAATCGGCTGGGGAGGTATAGAAGCGGTTTTGTTAGTGCTGATGACGGTTGTGCCAAACCTGATCTTCGCATTTATGATTAATTCGGGGACTTTTGAATCATCCTTAGCAGGGAGTATTCCAGCTGATCAGTTGGCAGGGATGAAAGAAACGATCGTAAATCAAGGAGTTTCCTTTTATTTATTAGGCAGTTTGGAGCGGTTTTTTGCTGTATTCCTGCAAATCGCCTTTAGTTTATTTGTATTGTTAGCAGTCGTTAAAAAGAAATTTTCCTATGTGGTCTATGCGATTCTCATTCATGCAGCAATTGACTTCCCACTCGCATTCTACCAAACAGGACATCTTAAAAACCTATGGGTCATTGAGATCTATATGGCGATCATCGGGCTATTATCCTTTGTTTTTATTAAAAAGGCAAGGAGTATACTGCCTCATACAACAAGATAGTTTGATAGAGTTATTTTTCAAAAGAAAAGGGAATTGGACTAGAGCCAATTCCCTTCGTTTAAGAAATTAATTACGGATAAGGTAATCAAATGCACCTAAAGCTGCAGTAGCACCTGATCCCATTGAAATGATGATTTGTTTATAGGCACTATCCGTACAATCGCCGGCTGCAAACACACCAGGTAGGGTGGTTGCTCCATGCTTATCCACAATGATCTCTCCAAAGCGAGTTCGTTCAAGTGTTTCACCTAGCCAATCTGTATTCGGTACTAGACCAATCTGTACAAACACACCTTGCAGTTCAACATGATGCTCTAAGCCTGTTTCACGGTCAATATAAGAAATGCCGTTTACTTTGTCAGTACCGGTAATTTCTTTTGTTTGAGCATTCTTGATCACCGTTACATTAGGCAGGCTGTATAGACGGTCTTGCAGGACAGAATCAGCTTTCAGCTCTGGCGCAAACTCAAGAACAGTTACATGATTAACAATGCCTGCGAGGTCAATAGCTGCTTCAATACCAGAATTACCGCCGCCAATAACAGCAACGTCTTTTCCTGCAAACAATGGACCATCACAATGTGGACAGTAGGCGACACCTTTGTTCTTGAACTCTGCTTCACCTGGGACGCCAACATTTCGCCAGCGGGCACCTGTTGATAGAATGACGCTCTTACTTCTTAAAATAGCTCCGTTTTCGAGTTCGACGGCAATAAAATCCTTCTTCTCCAAACGCTTTGCACGCTGTAAATTCATCACATCAACATTGTACTCTTTGACATGTTCTTCAAGACTTGCTGCTAGTTTAGGACCCTCTGTATATTTCGTACCGATAAAGTTCTCAATACCCATGGTGTCCATCACCTGTCCGCCAAATCTTTCCGCCACAATCCCTGTGCGGATTCCTTTACGTGCTGCATAGATAGCTGCACTGGCACCAGCAGGGCCGCCGCCGATCACAAGGACATCAAATGGTTCCTTATCAGAAAGTTCCGCTGCATTTGTTCCGCTGCCCATCTTGGCAAGGATTTCTTCAAGGGTCATCCGGCCGCTGCCGAACGATTCACCATTTAGGAAAACTGTTGGTACGGCCATGATGTCTTTGCTTTCCACTTCTTTTTTGTAAGCCGCGCCGTCAATCATGGTGTGAGAAATACCAGGATTTAAAACGCTCATAATGTTCAATGCTTGAACCACGTCAGGGCAATTGTGGCAGGTTAAACTGATATAGGATTCAAAGTGATAGTCACCTTTAATTGCTTTGATTTGATCAATGACTTTTTGATCAACCTTCGGGGCTCTGCCGCTTACCTGCAATAGAGCCAACACTAACGAGGTAAATTCGTGTCCTAGAGGAATACCAGCAAAAGTTATGCCTGTATCTTCGCCGATACGATTTACACTAAAGCTAGGTGTTCTTTCTAATTCAGTCTTCTCTACTTTAATCTGAGAAGACATATTGGCTAATTCGTCTACTAAAGCTAGCATGTCACGAGAAACGTCATCTGCTCCTGCGCTAACTTTAAGCAGTACGTTTCCCTCCATTAATTGAAGGTATTGTTCTAACTGAGCTTTTATATCTTGATCTAGTATCATTAATCTCTCACTCCTTAAATTTTTCCTGTGATCTTATTAATAATAATTCTAATTATATAATTATTATCATATAGAATTCATTATCAGTCAAGTGAAAAATACTTATCACTTTTGGCCATAAAAAGAAGAGTGACGTTGTACGATTTAAACATTATGTACTAAAAAAGGGAATTGGAAGCTTCCAATTCCCTTTGAATGTTGTTATATGTGCTGCTTAGATTTTGCCTACAAGATCAAGGCTTGGTTTAAGTGTTGCAGAACCTTCTTGCCATTTAGCCGGGCAAACTTCACCTGGATTGTTGCGAACATATTGTGCTGCTTTAATTTTGTTAACAAGCGTGCTTGCGTCACGGCCAATGCCGTCTGCATTAATTTCAACAGCTTGTACAACGCCTTCTGGATCGATGATGAACGTACCGCGTTGTGCAAGACCTTCTTCTTCGTCTAGTACATCGAAGTTGCGAGAAATCTTTTGTGAAGGGTCGCCAATCATAATGTATTCAATTTTACCGATTGTTTCAGAGGTATCATGCCATGCTTTATGTGTAAAATGAGTATCAGTTGAAACAGAATATACTTCGACGCCAAGATCTTTTAGCGTTGCGTATTCATTTTGTAAGTCTTCTAATTCAGTAGGGCATACGAATGTGAAATCCGCTGGGTAAAAGCAAACAACACTCCATTTACCTTTAAAGTTTTCTTCGCTAACAGTGATAAAATCTCCGTTATGGTACGCATTTGCTGTGAATGGTTTTACTTCTTTTCCGATTAATGACATAGTGAATTTCCTCCTAAGTATGGGTTTAAAATTTTATTTAGATAATCTACTAAATTAGATTAATTCTAATTACATAACTATTATTATATAAAATTTATTGTTTTGTCAACTGGAATGTATCATTTTTTTTTAGGTAGTGTTTAGGGGGGGCGAAAAAAAGGAGCCAGTGGTAACCAATAGAAGCGAATGGTGCCCGTGAGCCCGGGGAAAAGGAGCTAGCGGTAACCAATAGAAGCGAATGGTGCCCGTGAGCCAAGAAAAAAGGAGCTAGCGGTAACCAATAGAGGCTAATGATGCCCGTGAGCCCGGCAAAAAGGAGCTGAAGGTAACGAATAGGAGCTAATTGTGCTCATAAGCCCAGAAAAAAAGTAGTCAGAGGTAACGATTCCTAGTTAACACTTTATTCATCTCCGAGAAAGTTAGTTTTTTATAAAAAAGCCATTTTAATAGACTCCAAAATCCTGGTTACCCCCATAAGACAATTGGGTTCGTTCGAATTATTTTGATATGAATTCACATAAAAGTACACGAGGGGAATAACATGAAAAAAATATCCAAGGGTGCCCTTGCCATGGTAGTAGCGGGAGCTGTTACGTTTTCTGTCGCCAACGCTTTGTTGGCCGAACAACCTCTTAAACGATTAGCCAAAGAGATGGCTTTACCGATATCTGCTGACCGAGAAAAAGCGGTTGTTATGAAACAAGCTGAAAAAAACAATCCGACGCCAACAACGACTGTGAAAGGCCATGATCATGCCGTAACCCAAGTATCTTTAAAAAATAGCAATCTGGCTGCAACAGACGTCCAATCAAATACGAAAAAGCTCGGCTATAAAACGACAACTAGTGAGACACAAACACCTGTGGCAACAACAGTATCTGTGAAAAGCACGAAAGCACCGATGACTACACCCACGAAGTCGAGTACTGCAACCAAGCCGAGAACTAATACAACAAGTACAAGCACTAAGGCTGCAACAACAGCAAAGCCAGCGACAAGTGCAAATCCTGCAACAACATCAAGGCCAGCGACAAGCACAAATCCTGCAACAACAACAAAGCCAACGACAAGCACAAATTCTGCAACAACAACAAAGCCAGCGACAAGTGCAAAACCATCAACCTCTACAGCCGCGAAGTCGAATTCTAAGGCAGCTGCTGCAGCCACAACAAAAACCAACCATGGACAACAAGTATCTCAAGCAGCAAAAGAAAGAGCAGCTAGTCGTAAGGCTTCGAAAGAAAACAACTGAAAATGTAATTCTTTAAAAAAGGATCGCCACATATAAAAAAGTAAAACTCGCCAATTCGTAATTGGCGAGTTTCTTTATTAGGAATACAATATCCAACCACCTAGTAATGCCTCTAAATGAGATTCGCTTGGACTTTAAATACGATGTCTTGTCCTCCTTAATCTAGTAATCTGCAAAAGGAAAATAAGCGGAGATTTTCCTGTTAAATGTAAAATGGAGCTCGTTTCGGAGGAAATAAGCGGAGATTTTCCGGTTATGCCAAGAAAAATTCCCCATTTTCACCTTTTTCGAATAAATAGGCGGAATTTCTCCTTCTATTTATGCTTTTTTTAATAAAAATTTCAAAATAGGCGGAATTTTTCCGGCTATTGACCTGCTCAAGCACGTAAGCTGACCCCCAACCGATAAGTACGGCCCCCCTAATCAACAGCTTAACGATCAATAAAAAAAGGTCCTTCCCAAAATGGGAAGGACCTAAACGAATTTACATATTTTCGTGAACCTTCACAATAGAAGTCTCCTGCGTTACATTGCCTTTGCGTTTTAGTTTGCCCCAACCAACGGTTACTCCCTTGATGGCTGAGAAGATGGATTTTACCACCACATACGTCATCAGCTGTTTGTACAAGATTCGTTGTAGAAACAATGAAGCGAGCGGCTTTGGACTTTCTTTTTCCAATCGAAACGCATAGAGAGAAGTACAGAAATCCAGCAAGTAAAATAGGATAAATCCAATCGCCGCTTTTTCAGGATGCGGGTTAAAAAGAGCGATAATGAACAATAAATCGGCAATCGGCGAAATGGTTTGATAGATATACTGAAACAGCCACATGTTTGGAAGCGCGACAAAACCTAATGAGTGATGTTTTTTATTGAATAAAGCCCCGCGATGCTTCCATAAGCATTGTAAGGTTCCATACACCCAACGGTAACGCTGTTTGGCCAGACTTTTAAGATCTTCAGGCACTTCTGTGTAGGCATAGGCCTTTTCTTCGAATTCAATCGTTTTCCCCAGGCGTAACAGAGTAAGCGTAATATCCGTATCCTCGGCAAGGGTATCCTCTTGAAAATATCCTGCTGCTTCTACCGCCGTCTTTCTCCAGGCACCGATGGCACCAGGAACAACGGTAATACAATTGAGGGCGGCGAAGGCTCTTCTCTCGAGGTTAAAGCCAGTCACATATTCGATATGCTGCCAGTTTGTCAGGAGGTTCCCTTTATTGCCGACCTTTACATTCCCTGACACAGCTGCGACATTCTCATTTTTAAAGTGGTTCACAAGCAAGGAAATCGCATTTTCAGCGATGAGTGTATCCGCGTCAAGTGCCACGACGATTTCCCCATTTGCTTCTTTAAACCCAAGATTGACAGCGGAGGATTTCCCGCCATTGGTCTTTTTAATTAATCGGACGAGTGGATGGTCTGCATAAGTCTCTTCCACGACAGCCGCCGTATCATCCTTTGAACCGTCGTCGATAACCAGGATTTCAAAAGCAGGGTAATCGCTCGCTAAAATCGAATCGACGGTTTTGCAAATGACTTTTTCCTCGTTATAGGCAGCAATCACGACACTAACATACGGGGTAAAGTCAGGGTCAATCTCCGTTTCCTTATACCTTTTGACCTGCCTTCTTGAAAGGAAAACGAAGACAACTAGTCGCAGGATTCCGATCACGATCGCTGAGTAGAAGAGAAAGCTTAATCCTAAGTTCCAGCCTTGGAGGACTTTGAATACTGCCTTGTCATAGACTAAATAAGGGTTGTCTGGATTAGCTTCAGGCATAATTTGACGATCACTTTTTCCAATCAGATCCCCAATGGTGGAAAAGGTGTAGCCGCGCTGTTTGAGCTCTTTAATAATCATCGGCAAGGCTTTTACCGTGTTCGAGCGGTCACCGCCGGCATCGTGCATCAATATCACATTTCCATCTTGCAGCTGGCTCAATACCTGCTGGAGAATCTCCTTACTAGAAAGTCCTTGCCAATCATCCGAATCGATTAATTCACCGACCGTTGTATATCCCATCTCCTGTGCCCGCAAGATCGGCTCCAGTTCACTCTTCGTGTTTGGTTCCGCATCGGCTGCATATGGAGGACGGAAAAGGGTCATCGAATGGCCTGTAATTTCTTGATACAACCGCTGATTAGCATTGAGTTCCCTTTTTGTTTGTTCCGGTGTGATCGATGCAATATTCGGATGGGTAAAGGTATGGTTGCCAATTTCATGGCCCTCTTCATACATCTTTTTCACCAATTGTGGATGCTGCATCGCGTTCTCACCAAGGATAAAAAAGGTGGCTTTGATATGGTTCCTTTTCAAAATGTCTAATATTTGTGGAGTATAGGTTGGATCTGGACCGTCATCAAAGGAAAGGACGATTTCCTTACTTTTCGGTTTTCCATACCGTTCTACCACAATTGGTTGTGGCAATTTAACATACGATTCGGTTTGAATCATCCCTTGTGCATCCAAGCGAATTGTTCTGTTCCCCTGTTCTGTTTGAGAAGCAATTTTCAAAACTTCACCCTCACCTGCAAAGTGAACAGGATTAGGGCTGACCAAGGATTTAAGGGCATTGGTTGGATCGTTTATTTCCTTTGGTTTATTCAGATAATTCCAGATGGAAGGATCTTCAGAACCAAGACGCCAAACCGCGATACCTTTTGAACCATGATCCATTGATAACTTCATCTGATTATAAAAAGTAGCCCCATCTAAAAACCAAACGGTATGATTTTTCCCTTTTAATTTGTAGCGTAAATAGGGGTTGCTTGTTTGTTTATTCCACTGGATTTGAAGGTTGGTGCCTATTCCTAAATCCATGATATCGCCGAAGGCAACTGTTTTGGCGGGCTGACCGGAGTTTTCCTCCCAGTCGTACCCGAAGCTGCCCAAACTCACAATCAATTTTCCCGATGGAATTTGGAGTTGGTTTAAATTCTCTTCAACCCAATCCGTTGGTGCCACAGGTCCAGGTTTACTCATTGAATGATGCTGGTCATATAACATGACAATCATCCGATCTACATTTGCTGATAGAGCAGCGTAGTTAAAACTATCGTTGTCCGGCGGAACATCTAGTGTAACCATGAGACCATGTTGATGGAAGGCATGATTAACTTTGCTGATAAATCGCGTGAAGTGATTTCTATCATTGGGCTGAATGTCTTCAAAGTCGATATTGATTCCGTCAAAGTCATTTGTTCTCACATAATCCAGCATCTTATTTATAAAAAGATCTTCTGCACCAGGAGTGATAAATAACCGGTGCAGTACTTCGCCATCCCATTTATTATTAGTGAAATTATTTACTAAGGGGAGAATCTTTATCTTATGTGTTTTGGCCTGATCAACAATCGACTTGTCTGTGCGGGTTTCAAGGGTTAGGCCATGTGTAAGTTGCAGCCAGCCCGGTACTAATGTGGTAATCGAATCAATATTCTTTTTAAAAGAAGTGCGGCTGTTTTTGTCCCAATCGACGTAAAAACCATAAACTTCTTGTTTTTGATTCACTTCCCCGATTTCTTTTTGACTAGCAAGGGAAGGCGTTGTTTTTTGAACCTGAGCGGCGAGTTGTTCTTCACTAAAACTTGTATTAATTGGTTCGATCACGCTCTTTGCTCTGCTGTTATCAAGTTGCAGTGCTGGAAACTCTGGGTTGTTATTCAGGCTTTCGATAAAAATCGTCGACACTAAAATCATTAAAGCGGCAAAGCCTGCACCCATTCGTTTGATAATCGACCAGCGTCTTTTGGCAGGATCAAGAAAAACATGGTCTTGATTCCGCTCTCTCTTTTTCAACCCTAAATTGTAAAACCAATGGAAGAAAAAATAGCAAACAAGACCAATCAGGCCGCCTAGGATTGCTGGGGCAATCGATTGTGAAAGCTGTATTTTCGATTTTAAGGTTGAAATGAACCACGTATCTTCTAATCTACTTAAATCCAGGATGGGTAAATGATTCATTTTTGGAATGAAAATAGGTATCAACGTTCCCAGGAATAAGGCGATGATATTCAGACGTAACAAAAGTGACAGAACTACTAATAGCGGTATTCTTATATTATCTAAAGGCAAAAACCCTAAGAAAAAACCAAGTGTGCTTGCCACCGCTCCGGCATTTCCGGTGACAGGAGCAAATAGTGACCTAACCAGCCACCTAAACATTCGATTCACATAGATTCCTCCTCTAGGTGTAGTGTTGTTCTATATTAATAGATTTATATTTTACATAATGTCCAGCAGATAGCGGGCCAGATTTTTCGACAGAAAATGACCATATTCAAAGACTTAGATAGTAAAGTGGAGATTTTGGGGGTAGGAAGAAAAAGTTCTTATTCTTTTTAAATGGTAATAGAGGGTAGAGGGAATATTTTGGTTAGTTACCAAGATAACATCTATTCCTGCGCTTAGTACCTATTTTTAGAGACTTATGACCTATTTCCAGAGACTTATTACCTATTTTTTGAACCTTATAACCTATTTCCGGACGCTTATGACATGTTTTACGAGACTTACGACATTTATTGGTAAATAATTGGAAGTTAGAGGGGTGGAGAGGTATGTTTTTTACTAAAAATGGAAATTTTATATATATTGATGCCTAAGGAGTTAACTAAATGGTCGGGATTATTATAGCAGTGATCTTATTTAACCTAATTGCAATCAAAGTAAAAAAACGTTTAACCAGAAGTGAGATGCTGCAGATTTGGTTATTTACAACCTTATTCCAACTGATGTTTGATGTATTTATCAGTTTGAAATACCAGGGGTACTGGTATTTCACTAAGGGTGTGGATTGGCAGTCCTTGCTTGTGTATTTATGTTTAGTCCCACCTGTGAATCTTATCTTTTTAAATGTCTATCCTTTAAAAAGTCCATTATGGAAACAATTCTCCTTTTTTTTAGCTTGGAATGTAGGAATTGTGATCTATGAGGTTTTAACCTTATTACCAGAGCCTTGGGGTTATTTCCATTATGGTTGGTGGAGTTTGTATCACTCCATCATGATCAATCCTTTTCTCCTCCTCATCTTATTAGGGTTCTATAAATTAGTTCGTCGATTAGAACATAAGGCTGTGGTTAAGCAAGTATAGTGGGGAAAATGAGAAGGCGTCTCCTTGTTCTATAGGACGTTTGGTCTATTTTTATCCTTTAGCTGTTAACTGATTGACAACATTAACCAGCGGGTGTAGAGTGAATATTAAATTTATAGGAAGACCACTAGGGGAGCCGTTTGGCGGCTGAGACAAGAATAATCTTGGACCCTTTGAACCTGATCTAGTTCATACTAGCGTAGGAAAGTGGAGTCTGTGTATGGATAAATACTATTATTCTGCCGCTCCATTTTTGGAGCGGTTTTTTCGTGTTCGAACCGTTAGCCGTTCCATTTAGTGTCTTCCCATAAAACAAATAAGGGGGAGAAATATATGAGTTTTTCAGCAGAACTAAGAAGAGAAGCCAATCCGATTTTTGAGGCAATTTTTGAACATCCGTTTGTCCGGGGGATCGCTGATGGGGAGTTACAAAAAGAACAATTGGTTCATTATGTAAAACAGGACTTTGAATATTTGAATTCCTTTATTCGCATCTATGGAATCGCAGTTTCTAAGTGTGAGAATCGTGAAGAAATGGATATGTTTAATCAGCAGATTTCATTTATATTAAACAGTGAAATCCATCCACATAATAACTTTTGTCAAGTAGCAGGTGTACCCTACGAGGCATTACAGGGATATCCGTTAGCACCCTCAGCCCTTCATTACACGCGTCATATGCTTACGGTTGCACATGAAGGGACATTAGGGGAAATTCTAGCGGTATTGCTTCCATGTCCATGGACGTATTGGGAAATTGGGAAAAGATTATTAACGGAAGTGAATCCAGATCGCTCCCATCCTTTTTATGATTGGATTCATTTTTATGGAAACCGGACCGATTCGATTACGACAAAATTTTGTGCCAGGATCGATGAGTGGGCTAAGATAGCAACAGAGAAAGAAAAGGAAAAAATGAAGGAGCATTTCCTCATCAGTTGTCAGTTGGAATATATGTTCTGGGATATGGCTTATAAACTAGAAGAATGGCCTGTGAAAATGGAGGCAGTGAAATGAAGACCTGGAAGATGAAAGAAGTCGTTCTTGCTGTGATTCTAGCGGTGGCCTGTGGAGTGATTTATTTAGGATGGTCGACGCTGTGGATTCCGATTTCTGCTATTGTCGGGCCGGTCGGTGCAGGCTTTATGTTTGGTATTTGGGTGATTGCCAGTCCAATCGTCGCGTATATTATCAGAAAACCGGGAGCAGCATTTATTGCAGAGGTAGCAGCGGCTGCCGTCGAGTTATTAACAGGAAGTCATTTTGGTCTGTCGGCCCTGTTAGTAGGTGTTTTTCAAGGGATTGGTTCAGAAATTGCCTTCGCCCTATTCGGATATAAACGGTATAACCTTTTTACTTTAATGCTATCAGGTGCTCTAGCTGCCGTATTTGGAATGCTTTATAACATAATCGCCAACGGTTTCGGTTATTACACACTGGAAGTCTTTTTGATGACACTAGGAATTCATGTCATCAGCGGCATGATTCTTGGCGGCTGGCTAGCGAAAGTTGTCGTGGATGCCCTCGCAAATACAGGGGTGTTAGAGCAATATGAGTTGATGAAGGAAAAAAGAAAAAAGGACAATGTCAATGTTTCTGGGTTGTAAAGATCTTTCGATTCGTTTTTATAACCGCTCTGAAAAAATACTCAATCATATTACCTTGTCCATCCATCAAGGGGAGAAGGTATTAATCCTTGGACCTAGTGGGAGTGGGAAATCTACATTGATTTCTGCTCTTGCTGGGATTATCCCTGAGCATTTGGACGCAGAGGTCAGCGGTGAAGTATGCATCCGGAAAAATGCAGGAGTGATGTTTCAAGATCCTGATTCCCAGTTTTGTATGCTGCGTGTCGATGAAGAAATTGCCTTTAGTCTGGAAAACCGTTCGATTCCTCGTAACGAAATGGATCAAATGATCTCGGATTTGATGGAAAAAGTAGGGCTGATGGTTGATAAGAAAACACCGATTGAAATGCTCTCAGGCGGGATGAAACAACGATTGGCGTTAGCGTGTTTGCTTGCATTAGAACCAGACGTCCTTTTCTTTGATGAACCAACCGCTCAACTCGACCCTGCTGGCCGGAATGAGATCTTTGGTTTATTGAGGCGGTTTGCTCAAACAACCAACCATACGATGGTCTTTGTAGAACATGTCCTTGACGGCTGCATCGAATGGATGGACCGAGTCATTATCCTTGATGAGCATGGAAAGATTATTGGGGATGGGGAACCAAAAGAGATGCTGCTCCAATTTAATCAACAAATGAAAGATGCGGGGATTTGGCGCCCTAAGTTGTTTCCTCACAAATGGGAGGAGATCGTTCAAGATCCCTCGCACCCTCTATCTATCAAACTTATAAATAGGGTAAAAACGAAACCGCTCGTACAAGGCGATTGTTTACTCCGCACCGAACATGTTGAAATTGGCTATGGGAAGAAGACCGTTGTCAGTGATATAGAGGTGAAAATCCATAGAGGGGAATGGATTTCCATTGTCGGAGAAAATGGGAGTGGGAAAAGCACTTTTTTAAAAAGTCTGATCCGGTTGGAGCCGATTCAAAAAGGGAGAATTTACTTTCAAGGTAAGGAACTAAAAAAATGGACAGACCGAGAATTATTTGAGCAGGCAGGCTTTGTTTTCCAAAATCCCGAACATCAATTCATTACCGATACGGTTTTTGACGAAGTGGCTTTTGGCGGCCGGCAGCGAAATTGGCCGGAGGAGCAGGTGCGCTCGAAAACCAATCGATTGTTAGAGGAGTTTGGATTGGCACCATACCAGGATGCGCACCCTTTTACCCTGAGTTTAGGACAAAAACGGCGGTTAAGTGTGGCGACAATGTTATTGTTCGATCAAGCTTTGCTATTGCTTGATGAACCAACCTTTGGTCAGGATGAAAAAACAGCGAGAGAGCTTATTAAACGTCTCAAAGAGAGACAGGAACAGGGAACAACCATTGTGATGGTAACCCATGATATGGATGTGGTCGATCGTTTTTCTGATCAAGTCCTTCTATTCAAAAAGGGACGAGTATCCTATCAAGGAACGCCCTATGGCTTATTTTCAGAGCCAAGTAATTACTGTGAAAGTGCGTTGATTCCACCACTCCATTACCGTTTGATGCATGCGCGAAAGGAGGGTGTTTTGGTATGAAGGCGAATGATTCATTCTTAGCTTCACTCAATCCTGCTTGTAAGTTGTTCGCTCATTTGATCGTGATGTTTCTTTTAATGGCCATCTCCAATCCAACGGTGACTTTTTTGATTTGGTTTCTTGCGCTATTGATTGGCATTTTTTTAGGCGGATGGAGAATGACGTATCTTGTCAAAAGGCTTTTGCCTTATTTAGGTTTTTTCATTCTTGTATTTTGGATGATAGCTGCTTTTGGAGAGGGAGAAGAAACAATTTGGAAAGGGGCTTGGTTCCATATTACGGTGGAGAGTTTAAATCATGGGTTAACCATCGCCTTAAGGATGTTAGCGTTTGTCACATATGGATTGTTATTTACCTCTACCACAGACATCACTTTGTTTATTATGAGTTTAATTCATCAATGTAAACTGTCACCCAAATGGGCGTATGGGCTATTAGCGGGGTTCCGCTTTATCCCGTTGTTCCAATCGGAACTAAACCAAATGAAGACGGCACATAAAGTGAGAGGTTACCGGCAAAGAAATAATTGGAAAGCGTTTATGAGGTATGCTTTGCCATTGTTTACGCAGGGAATAAGAAAATCAGAACGAATAGCGATTGCCATGGAGGCGCGTGGGTTTACGGGTACAAGGGACAGAACCTATTATCAAACAACTAAACTAGCAGTGAAAGATTTCGGCTATCTGCTTTCGTTACTTATTGTTGCTTGGGGGATCATGACTTTTATTGAATAGGCTCTGTTATAACTGAATATTGATTCCACTGTGTCTGAAAATAAACGGAAAAATTCCGTTTATTTTGGGAAATACCCATATTTCCTTAATAATAAAGGAAGTTTTTCCGTCTAAACTATCGAAATCTTTGGATATTGTCTTATTTTGAGGAGTTAATCGGAATATCTTCCCTTATATTGCTTCTTAAGCCCTGTCTATATCCATTAGCCGGAAATTCTCCGCCTATGAATTCTCATAACTACACGAAAATCTACAATGAATAATAAGGGGAGAAGTGTATACGCACTTCTCCCTTTTGGCTTTACTAAAGGTCTGCTTGGTCAACGTTTAGTTCAATGAGATTTCCATCTGGGTCGGCACAGAAAATCTGGGCAAAGCCACTCATGCCCTTAGGTTTCTCTAATAGTTCAACATCCTTACTTTTCAACCAATTCAACGCAGCATTGTAATCTTTCACCCGAAGAGCAAAATGACCTTCACGGCTGCTTAGGCGCTTATCTTGGCGAATGGTTTGGGAGGCATGATCGACGATGAGATGGAGCTGTTGTCCTTCGATATCATACCAAGCACCAGGGAAATCAAAATTCGGGCGCTGGATTTCTTTTAAACAGAGGATATTGCTATAAAAATGCTTGGCCTTTTCTAAATTGGTCACGGATAGGCTCACGTGGTGGAGGCATTCATATTGAATCATGGCGGATTACTCCTTCATAAATTTTATTCCATCATACCACAAGGAGTTGGACGGATTGAGATAAAAACCAGGCATACAGCCTGGCTTAGGTCCATTTCTTAATACTCGATACTTGCGGCAACCTCTTTCTGCTGTTCATCCCATGAGTTATCGAATTCCGTAATCATTGCAATGAATGGTTCGATAAATTGGGGGTCAAATTGTTTGCCAGAGCAGCGGCGCAACTCGGCGATTGCTTCTTGAAAGGTTTTTGTTTTTTGATAGGGCCGCTCTGTTGTCATGGCATCAAAGGAATCGATCACGCAGAGAATTCTTGCTAGTTTTGGGATCGATTTTCCGATTAGCCCATATGGGTAGCCGTTTCCATCAAAACGTTCGTGATGGAGTTCAACGAGTGGAATCAAATCTTCTAATTTCTTATTGGTTGAAATGATATCTTTTCCATAGGTAACGTGTTTTTTCATGGTTTCCCATTCTTGAGAGTCGAGACTGCCTTTTTTATTTAATATTTCACGCGGAATTTCAATTTTTCCAATGTCATGGATAAGCGCTCCGAGAATCAGTGTTTTGCGTTCATCCACGCTTAGATTCAGTACGCGTGAGAAATCGACCGCATATTGGTAGACACGCTTGCTATGGCGATAGGTATAAACATCCTTGGAAAGAAAGATTTTTAATTGATATTCTGCTTCCTCTAGCTCTTTTTCAAGCGAAAGAGAGCGTTGTACGGAATATTCTGAATGTCCATTGTAAATTTGGACTAGATTTTTTCCTTGGTTTTTCGCAGCATACATGGCTTGGTCTGCTTTGTTGAGAAGTTCAGAAATGCTGTAGGTTTCTTTTTCACATTCTGCAATCCCCGATGAAAAGGACAAGCAGCCGTAGGGGAGACCTTCCACCCCTTTATAGTAGGTGTCATTTACTTTCTTCCGCAATTCATTCATGAACGAATATGCAGTCTTTCGATTGGTATTTGGCATGATAATCGAAAACTCTTCCCCGCCGTATCGGGCAACGATATAGTGTGCCGCGTCGGAACTGGATTTCAAAAGGGTACCAAATTCTTGGAGCAAATGATCCCCTTGAATATGACCGTATAGATCGTTGTATTTTTTAAAATCATCAATATCCATGATGACCACACACAATGGCTGATCATTTTCCTTCGAAGCAGTTACTTCTTTTTCCAAAATTTCTTTAAAGTACCCGTGGTTGTTAAGTCCGGTTAATGTATCTTTGTTGGCTTTATCAAGGGTTTCCTGGAACAATTGAAAATGTTGATTAAATGCGACGGATAATAGGATCGCAATACACACAAACATAACTAGACCCAAGATGGGACTTGACTGGATAAGAATTCCTAGGACAAGTGAGAGTAACAATGTACTAAGATAGCTTACTAGAAAGGTCTTATCCTTCACAATCCCACTCATTAAATTAAGCGCACTTTCCTTTTGTTGGAGCAGGAAATATAAACTGATTAAAATGGTGTTAAGAATAAAATAAGAACTGAGTGAAAGAATGTACGGAAATAAGTACCCTGTATTAATGTTACCAATATTTCCATGGGTAAAATCAAAGAGATAATAGGAAAAAATCATCATAATACTATAGATAGAAAAATTGAATAGATGCTTCCACCAGGCAATCTTTCGTTTATAAATTGCATAGATAATAGAATTAATTAGTAAAACAACCAAGGTAAATTTTAAGCCATATAAATAAATACTGGCCAGATAAATAGCAGAGTCCATCGAAATGGAATTACCATCAGGCGGTATGGGGATTGTGTAATGATTTAGGAGTAATATTGCTCCCACTAAAGTAAGGGAAATAATCAATTTTGATGTATCGTGGAATTCATAGGGCTTTTGCAGTAAAAATCCCAAACTTCCAAGTAATGAAACGATTACCAAATAGAGATTCGCAGGTTGCTTGATTCTGTCCACTTTAATCACTCATATCTAAATATATTAGAATGGAGAAGTATGAATATTTTACTCCTCCATTCTTCTTATTATATTAGTTTCATTCCAGATGTTAAAGCAATAATCATTGAAGCAAGAATAATTGCATTTGTAATAACACTAGTTAATTTGATGCCTTCACGCTTTTGTTGTCTCATTTGATTTCACCTCCTTTTAAGGAAAGTGAACTTTCTTGTTTTTTCTTTGCGGCTGGATGTCTTAGCATTAAGTATTGAATAAAGAGGAAGGCACCGATATTCATAACCACATCACCGATACTAATGATTTGGGTTCTAGGATATGGATCGGTGATTGGAATAATATCGCCTAAAAAGCCTAATTTTGTAGATTCTGTTAGTGATGTATGTTTCGCATATAATTGTTCTTTAAGGATATCGAGGTAACCGGGTTCTAAAATAGATGCTGCATGTAAAGATACTGGCATTCTTCCGCCATTGGTTACCATGACTAAAAAATTGAGAAATACACCAAGTAAAATAAGTATAAATCCCGGGTTTTTGCGGTTCATCAATAAAAATAGCAGTCCTAGTACATAAACAACTATATAGATAGATCCACTGAACTGTCCTAGTAATTTGCTATCGTTTTGCAGCATAAAAACGGCTAATTCAACAACCAATAAAAGAGGAAAGATCCATCCCCCTTTCAGCTTCAACTGCGCGAGTGCTCTTAAATTCCCTTTTCGGAGGAAACCTACTATAAGTGAAAAGATGATGCCGTCAAATACCATCGTTGTTACCCACCTATGCTAGAAATATGAAATGTTTAAAAATTTTGTTAAAGAAAAATATTCCCACAATAATATAATCAAAGAAAATATTCTAATGCAAGTGGTTATTTTGATGAAATTAGAATAATTTGTGTATTTTTGAAAATATTTGGCGAAATAGGACGGATTTCAACTGAACCCATCTAATTATGAGGAAATATAGAATATTTCCTGCGAAATAATCCCGCATATTTCGACTATTTCCCTCAACTCTTAGTCCAAAAGGTCATGACAAATCAAATCCTCAAATAAAAAGGCATCCTAATCAAAATTCATAGGACGCCTTTAAATATATTACTTTAACCCATAAGCCTTAATAATTTCCTGACTGATGGTGTTACCTGCATCATCCCAGGCGCTGGAGCGGAGGGAGACATAGCTTCCAGGTGTTTTTGGATGTGTAACTTGGGCTGTCCAGCCATTAGCATCACGAACCAAATCTACCTTTTTCCAAGTTTGGCCTTCATCATAAGAAACTTCTAGAGTAGCACCATCCACTTTGCCGTTCTCTGGTGCACCCGGAACCTGAACGGCATTCAAGCCGAGTTGAATGGTTCGGCCTGCCTTCGAATCCCCGTTCATGTCAGTATCGACCTTATAGTCTAGCGAAAGCAGAGGTAATTCTGTCTTCCATTCTTCTTGCTGCTTAGACCAGAATGTCCACTCGGTATGGGTACGAACGGAAGTATTCCAACGTTCCGGATCGCGGGAAACATCACTCACTAATCGGTACTGAGTTTTTTCAGCCGGGTGCTGTATAAAGGAGTAAAGCGCCTGTCCTTTTGCTTCCTTCACAAGCGTATCACCCTGATAAAACTTAAGTGTTTGTGGTCCCGGGTACTCTGTGTCTGCTCCCGTGTGTCCTAAGCCAGAATCAGCAAATGCAGGTATATTAAATGTAAAGCTGTTATTTGTACGATATGGTACCCAGAAACCTGCACCTAAGCGCGGCCGAACCACTGGAGCAAACCATTCTTCCTCTAAATTCTGACCAGGTTTGTAATTTGCCACTGGCTGACGTACTTCCCATTCTGCATCAAGCACGCTTGCCTGATGGTACCAGGATGTACCTTCCTGAGCCGATACCCATTCGGTTCGTACCGATGGAAGCGATAGCTTCATTTGGTAGCCTACTCCATTTGGGCGATATGCCGGAATATCCCAACGGAATTCCCCGCCTGGTGCTTCGCGGTCTGATTTATACTGGGTATTAATTTTTACAAGATCCTTAGGCTTAGGTGCATAGGTTACATCTTTTGGAATGGCATGATCGTGATTGTCGATCAAATCATACACGTAGTCACTATCAGGATTTCCGTTAACGTTAAGTTTCGCATTTCCAGAACGAGCAGCCTTAATCAACTCTGCACCTTCTGTTCCGCTAATTGCTGCAACTGCGATTGGAACATCTTCATAATTTTCCGTTCCGGACCATTCACTCAATTCTTTAGGTCCATCGTTTACGGTAATTAACAGTTTCGCACCTGCCGCAGTCGCTGCTGTGGCACGTTGCGCACCTGATACGTCGTTACTGCGTTCCACGATCACTGCTTTATCCTTCACAATCAGACCAGTGTAATCTTCTGGTGTACCTTTGCCAGCATAAACGGCATCCAGATTGTATTTACCATTTAGAAGTGTGCTTCCTGCCTGAGGGATATCATCCAATTCTTGGCCGCGGAAGTTAATGGTCAATACTGGCTCTGTTAGTCGCCAGCGTGTGTTCATTGTGAATTCGCCATCTTTTACAGCCTTCGTTGGAGCAGCGTACATTTTATCAATCCACACCGGCATAAGGTAGATGTCATTGACCGGGTTCCCGTCAATCGTGCGGAAATACTCCATTTTTCTAAAATTAGCTTCATTCTCTTTTGGAACTTTTGCTGTGATTTCATTAGCCTTTCGGGCATCAAGCTCCACGGTTTTAGGTCCATCCAGCTTAACCTCAGGGTCACCGACCAATGCCACTCCGGCGTGATCCGTATCAGCATCGACATCCATCAAGGACATCACGGAATAGGTGTCAGGCACCAGTCGTAATTCCTTTGTTCCGTCGACAGCTATAAACTGCGGATCACCATCCGGACCAAGGACGTTAATGTAAGCAAGGGCGGGGGACCCATCTCGGTCAATTGCTTTAATGGTGAGAGGATATTTTTCCTCTTCTTTAATCATCCCTAACGCGGTATGCGCTACGGTTTTGCCATCTAAATTAGCAGAGATCTGTCCTTGATAACGAGCACCAGGAGCGCCAAACTGCGGGTCAACGGTTACAGTTACTTTCGTATTCCCATGAGCTGGAACTGTTACTTTGTTTGTTGAAAGTTTAAGCAATCCAGCAGGGGTATCTGAACCACTGCCATCTGTAAAGTCTGCTGACAGGTCCAGAGTTACTTCCTGATCGCCATCATTCGTATACGTAATCGTCTTCTGGACAGGGACATCCCCTTCATGCGGCCAATCAAAGAAGCCAAAATCCAATGATCCTGTTGCACGAACTGTACCTAATGTAGCGGCCGCCACATCAAGGCGTCCAGTTCCACCCTCAAATGGTTTAATATCGTCGAGTTTCTTCGTTGTACTCATCAGAGCATCTTTCAATTCAGCCCCAGTCCAATCAGGATGACGCTGAGAGAGAATCGCTGCTGCACCGGCCACATGCGGTGTGGCCATTGATGTACCATCCATCGTCAGATAATCGCCGCTGCCTTGTGCAGCATATTGAGAGCGCGCCGCTTTAATCCCTACACCAGGGGCGGTAAGATCAGGCTTTAATCCTGAACTGCCAAAACGTGGTCCCTTAGAGGAGAACCAAGCAAGTTGATCAGATTTATCAACCGCACCGACTGTGAGGGCAGAATCTGCCGCACCTGGTGAGCCGATGCCTTCAGCACCCGTGTTCCCAGCCGCAATAACAAACAGGGAACCTGTTTCTGCACTTAGGTTATTGACAGCTTGAGCCATCGGGTCCGTGCCATCACTTGACTCACTGCTTCCCAAACTCATGCTGACAATCTTGGCTTTGTGTGCAGCCCATTCCATTCCATCGATAATCCAGGAATCCTGACCGAAGCCATCATTATTTAGCACTTTCCCTACGAGGAGACTGGCTCCTGGTGCGACCCCTTTGTTGAGACCTCCGGAAGCTGCTCCTGTTCCAAGTACAGTAGAAGCAACATGGGTACCATGTGCATGATGGTCGAGCGCATCTTCACCAGGAACGAAACTCACGGCTTCTTCTAACTGGCCTGCTACATCGGGATGCTCTGAATCGATACCGGTGTCAAGGACAGCTACTTTAACGCCTTTGCCATCGTACCCCGCATTCCAGGCCGCAGGTGCCCCAATCTGTGGAACACTTTGTGCGAGTGTGGCTTCCACTTTGCCATCGAGCCAGATTTTCTCAATGCCTGGGGCCAGCACCGCCTTTGAAGTTTTAGCTTGCTGAGTATTCTTCGTAATATCTTGCCAGAACTTCTTTGCTTCCTTTTTATTAGCAGAAAGTGCTGCTCCGTGAATGCTCTCCAGTTCATGCGTTTTCTTAGAACCTTTCGGAGCAGGTTTGGAGTCAAATGACTTCGTTTTCGATGGTGCATATTGAACGATGACAGGCAATGTGTTTTGGCTGGCATCATCATACCCGTCTGAAATAAGGGATGTGACGTTAAATAAATCTTTATCTAAAAAGCCGGAAGCTAAATAGGGCATCGCCTGATCTGGGATTACATATGTATCCTTGGCAAGGGTCAAGATCCGTGCTCCGCTTTGTGCAGGATCAGCCGGTTCCACACTAATGACACTTTTTCCATCTGCCAGTCCTGTCACCGTGACCACATCACCGGTAATCAGCGTAATCACATGTTTGTCCTTATTTGCTAACACATTCAAGGCCTGTACATCCGAAGTTGTTGCAGGTAAGGAACTCTTGGTCGTGTCATCGGCAAACGCCTGAATTGTTGGAACGGCTATCAGTGCTGTGGTCATCATCGCTGCAAAGTATTTCTTAAAGGTTGGCTTCCTCATTTTTCACATTCTCCTCTTCTTGAAAATTTTTGTTTACTAGATTTCACAATCCTCCTTTAAAAATGGGTGTGGGGCTTTTAAGGGTCTTTCTAGTTAAAAAGTATAGAGCGGTTTTACTAGACTGTTTATCGGGAAAATTCCTATTTTTATGGGGGGATAGAAACGGGACTTTCGATGCTATTTTTAAAAGAAATGGGTTTAAATCCTATCAGATTTAATCGATCAACTTGGGACAATTTGAGCGACCCGACAAAAAAAGACAATTGCGGCGAGGCAATTGTCGTGTAAATCTATCGTACTCTCGCAGTTTTTAATTCAACGGGAGACCCAATATGGAATAGTTGATTCTTCAGGTGCTGGTTGGCAATATGAAGATAATGATTGGCCGATGCGTAATCCTGTTTTTCTTCATAGTAAGCAGCAATGAGCTGGAGATATTTACTTCCGCGATTTGTGGACAGATGATTTTCAATAATGGACAGCCCCTGGTTGATTAAATAGGTAATCAGCGCACTGGAAGGGGTCGGGGCCTTGCCGGTGAGAACCGAGCCGTAAAGGCATTTTCCTATCAAAGAAAAAAAGAATGAGTAACAGTTCGGAGCCATGCATCGCTTCGCAACTGAACCCATTCCCTTGTCCAGTTACAAGTATGTTCCGAAAACAGGGTTTTATACTTGTAACAGGGGGAGGATGCTGAGCGAGCAGTTGAACCCATTCCCTTGTCCATTTTTTTAATCTTTTGGAAAAGGAGGCTAATGAATTTCCGGAAAATCACTGGAAATAAAACGAAACAGGAAGGGGGAAGTTTATCTTAAAAAGTTGAATTTTGTGTCTTGACAAAGGGATACATTACATTCGTTCTCAAGCATTTGTTATCTAAGATAAGGTATTTGATGCCTTCTCAGTGTCAAGACATCACTACATTGAATACGTTGTTTACTGAGTTAAGATATCAAGTATTCAATGTATTTTTTCACTCGATTTTTCTTCTTCGAATACTTTAAATACCCCTAATTTTCATAGTATAGATAAACCGTATTTTCCTGAAGCTACCCCTATCAGGCTCTTCTGTTTCTCAATTTATGCTTTATCGTGTAAAAACGGGAATGGGCAGACCAGAATTCCCCGCTTTTTAATTCAATTATACCTGTTTGCTCCAAAGGAATCGGTACATTTGGTCCATTCACCATATTGGTTTGAGGTTCCGGGCAAAAAAAACCGCTTTTGGCATCTCTATTATAGAGCATCCAAAAAGGGTATTTCGAACCTGTTTCATAGATGAGAGAAATTTTTTCTCTTTTATCTGTTAAAACCATTCGATTTGGTTGGTCTTTTTGGGCCGCATAATGGTGATCAAGTTGCTGAAAGAAAGGCGAATTTCCTTCTGTGGAAAGCCTTTTTTCAGTAATTTCCAAATCCAACCGCTTTCCTGTAGGCAGTGATCGCTCATTTAATTCGATTTTTTCTTTAATGGATAATTGCAAATTATAATCTTCCATCGTACTATTTTTTGAAAAGGGAGCATTAATGCTTGTGTGAAAACCTAGCATTAATGGCATAGATTCTTTGCCTTCATTTAATATGGTTACGTTTTGAACTAATTCGTTTTCTGACAGTGTATAACGAAGGGATATTCTGAAAGAATGGGGAAAATAACGATAAATATCTGATTGCTTATCAATTTTTAGTGAAAGTTCAATCGTACTTTCTATTTCTGACGAAGTTGTTTCAGATACTTCCCAACAATGATTGTAAAAGAATCCATGTAAATGGTTTTTATTTACAGGTTCATTAATTGGAAATTTATAAGTATGATTCAAAAATGAAAACCTTCCGTTTTCAATTCGATTAGGCGGGAATAAGACAGGAATTCCATATAAAAACGGGTTTTCCTTGAAATCATCCATCTGATTATCCGCTGGCTCCCGAAGGAAGCTGTAATTATTTTCAACATCTCGAAAAGCAATCAAATTTCCACCACATTCTGGCAAAATAATAGCCTGATAGGGATAAACATTTAATTCATAAGCATTTATTCCATTAAATATTGTTTTGGTTATCCGATTATCGCTCTGATATATCATTTTATTACTCTCCCTATTTAATTAAAAATTTCTATTTGCATAAGAAAGTAAGTAGTCATAAATGAAACTGTTCCTTTGAATTAATCTGTAGAATGAAGAGCAAAATAATCACTTTAGAATTAAATATATAAATAATTTTTGTTAAGACAATTTCTCAGATTTGACTAAACTTTCCTAGTTACCTAAATGTTCCACGTTTTTTTTAAATTCACGTGACTCAAAGGATTTCAAGTAGAATTTTCCAATACTAAAAAGTTTAATATTAAGAAAAGAAACCATTTCCTTTTAGGAATAGCTCCTTTCCCAATTTTCAATCTCCAATTATTATTATTGCGCTCTTCTTACTTCCAATTCTGCAATAATTTCATTATATGGCTTTTCCCATTTGTATAAGAAAGCCAAGATTAAAATTGACAATATACTTAAGATAATTGGCAACCAAATGAAATTTAGTGAAATCATATGAAGTGAAGATTGTGTTTGAGGTTTATTGGCAACGTAACCTCCGGCTGCAAGTAACCAGGCTGGGATGGCCCCACCAAGTCCTGAACCTAATTTAATTGCAATTCCAGATGCTGTTGAAGCAAGTAGCCCCTGGGCACGGACACCTGATTTCCATTCGCCATAGTCAACTGTATCTGCTATTAATGCAAACAATAACCCTATCGGTAATCCAAAACCTATTGCTCCTACGATTACTCCAGTCAGAAGGATTGCTGTACTTTGTCCACCAAAATAAATGATTAATTGGCCTATAATATTTATTAACATTCCAATGATAATCAATTTCTTTTTACTAAACTTCTTAGATAAAAATGGAACAGCGATAATCCCTACCAGTGTTAACGTGCCAAGTGTGTTTACTAATGAAACAAGTCCAGGTTTACCAAGATTATAAGTAATATAATAAATTCCTGAGGACAATTTCATGACATACAGAATGAAGAATACAACTCCAAGTAAAACACCAGCAATCCATGGTTGATTACCTTTAATTGCTTTGATACTGTCTTTTAAAGCTAAAGATTTCGTTCCATTTATATCCTGTACACGTTCTTTTGTGTTTAAAAATGTGATAAAGAACATGATTAGTCCTATGACACCGAAAAGAGTCATTGTATAGAAGAAACCCTTTTGTTGATCTCCACCTCCGAAGTATGCGACAAGTGGTAATAAAGTCAAGTTAACCAACAATGCACCAAATTGTCCGCCAAACATTCGGAACGAATTAGCAACCGTTCTTTCTTGAATATCAAGAGTCAAACTTGGTAGCATTGTAGTTAACGGATTATTAACTGCTGTATATAATACATTAGCCGCAATATAGAAAATGTAGGCGTAGGCCAATTTTCCAGAATCACTTAAATCTGGTCCCATAAATAAGAGGATGACAACAATTGAAAATGGAATACAGGACCATAGAATCCAAGGTCTTGATTTTCCCCACTTAGTATTTGTTTTATCTATCAATATCCCAAAAATTGGACTATCTAACATATCTACAATTCTCGCAATTAATAACAAGGTCCCAACAGCAGCAGCCTTAATTCCATATACATCTGTAAAATAAAAGGTTAAATAAGTCGTAACAACCGTAAATAGTAAATTTGAGGCTGTATCCCCTAAACCGTAACTTACCTTTTCTAATAATGATAACTTTTGATTTGAGGCAGAAGAATCAGTATGTCTTTTTAAAGTTTCTTCATTCATTGCCATAGTATCCCCTCCGGATAGCGAGAATGTTTTCATTTTTAGTTATGTTTACTACTGTATCTTTTCTAAGATCATAAAACGTAAAACTATTTAATTTCATTTGCTTTGAGTATAAATTCTTGTCACCAAAATGAAAGATGTCAAATGGTGACAAGAACATTCATCCAATACTGTAAGGTGGTGAAACTAGTTATTGTTATTATTAGATTTGATTCCCCACTAAGCTAAAACTTCCACGAATTAAATCCTTTTCTGCACTACTGTTTCCAATGTAAACGTCATAGTCTATGTCTTCAAGTTCCCATTGGTTTGTATCAGGATTGAACCACTTAATTTTTTCTATTGGACATGAAATTTCAACGGTCGATTTTTGACCTGACTCAAGTGTGATACGTTCAAATCCACGTAATACTTTTACAGGTCTATCAATCTTAGAATTACTAAAGCCGATATACATTTGAACGACTTCATCACCTGCTAGCTCTCCTGTATTTTCAACCTCACAAGTTGCAACAATATTACCGTTCATTAATTCAAAGGATGCATTCGATATAGTAAAGTTCGTGTAAGATAAACCAAACCCAAATGGTAATGAAGGCTCAATTCCCTCTTTATCCAATTTGGTATAACCATGGTAATATTCATATTTTATTTCATTTGCATTCCAGTCCACCTTTGGAAGATGGCTTTCGCTAACTGGTACAATAAACGGTAATTTCCCCCCTGGATTAACATCACCAAACAATGTTTTGGCTATTGCAGTCCCTCCTTCCATACCAGGATAATAAGCCATTAGAATGGCGGAAACATCTTTCTTCCATTCTTCAATCATAATCATGTTTCCACCAATGAGAACTGCAACAGAGTTTTTATTAACGGGTCCAACAGTTTTTATTAGTTCAATATCCTTATCGTGTAAACCAAGATTCTTACGGTCTCCTCCAGCTTGTAAATCAGCATCCTCGTTCGTGATAGATTCACCTTCATCATCATGATCATATCCCACAATAAAGACAACTGCGTCTACAGTTTTAGCTAGATTCTTTGCTTTTTCCACGTCTTCTCCATTGTCAAAGAAAACCTCGGTATTTGGAAGCAAATCTTTAATTCCCGCTAGTGGTGACACAATGTATGGTGGAAAAACTCTACTTGAGCCATGATCGCCAATATTTCCTTTATTAACCAGATCACCAATTACAGCTATTCGCTTTGTATCTGCTTTGGAAAACGGCAATACTTGATGTTCATTTTTCATCAATGTCATTGATTTTTCAGCAGTTTCTAAGGATAAGGCAATATGTTCTTTGCTTGCAATTACATCCTTGCTGTAATTCTTATTGTCGGCCTTCGTAAATGCGAGTAAAGTTCGCACAATTCTTATTGCAGCCTCATCAATTTTTTCTTCACTTACTTGGCCACTTCTCACTGCTTCAACTAGCTTATCACCAAAGAATTTTGTATGGCACATTTCAATATCCATTCCTGCATTTGCAGCTTCAACGGTATCTTTTATTCCCCATGCAAAATCACTTATGACAAAACCATCAAAATCCCATTCATCTTTCAAAACCTGATTTAATAAATAATCATTATGTCCACAATGTGTTCCTTGGTATAAGTTATAAGCACTCATGACACTTGCTGCACCTGCATCAATACAATCCTTAAAGTGTGGCAAATAGACTTCACGTTCCGTACGTTTATCGGCTAATACACTTACTTTAAACCGTGCTAATTCCATACTATTAAAGGCAAAATGTTTTACACACGCAATGACGTTTTCTTCTTGAATCCCTTTAACTAATGATGATCCCATTGCTCCTAATTGGAATGAGTCTTCTCCATATACTTCTTGGCTCCTACCCCAACCTGGATTATATGGAAGATTAATACAAACTCCACCAAATAAATTACCCCCATGAGCGCGAATCTCTTTTGCAATAGCATTTCCAATCCGTTTTTCAAGGTCTTTATCGAATGTAGCTCCTCTTGACATAGAAACCGGGAAACACGTGCTATTACCAGATACCGCTCCGCGTGGTCCATCAACAAACTTCATTTCTGGTACTCCTTGTCTTTCGTTTCCACCAGCAGGATAGGGTATCCAATTATAGTGCCTTTGAGCAAAATCATCTAACATCTGTTCCATGGAGACTTTCCCACTCATTAAATATACTTTTTCCTCTAAAGTCATTTGCTTTACAATTGCTTTTGCCTTTTCAGTATAAGATAATCGATGTTGTTTGTTCACTTTCACCTTTTGTTTTGACACTTTGTTTTCCTCCATTCAATAATGTATTCGCTTTTATTTTGTATAAGAAAATTAATATTTTAAAGTGATACATATGTGAAATAACGTATCGAAAAAACTATATTTTACCCTACAGGCAGGAACCTTATGTCTTAATTTCTAAACTCCATCAATTCATTATTTAGTAGAACTGTTGCTGGATAAATCTTTTTATATAATTGATATAATCTTTTATATTTCTGTACATTTTCCGGTTTAGGATAATAGGATCTTTCGGCCATTAAAAATTCATCTGCACATTCTTTCAATGTGCTAAACCAGCCGCATCCATATGCAGCTAACATTGCTGCTCCCATACCTGGACCTTGTTCACTATGCAATTTTATGATTCTAGCATTAAAGATATCTGCTTGCATTTGAAGCCAAACTTCATTTTTTGCTCCACCCCCGATAGAGATAATAGTATCTATGTTTTTGCCATTTTCCCGAAAAATTTCAACCGATTCATGCAATGAAAATGTAATCCCTTCCAATATGGCTCGTACAAAATCCTTTCTTTCATGGGAACTATCCATCCCGATAAAACTTCCACGTATCGCCGCATCCACATGTGGGGTTCTTTCACCTGAAATATAAGGTGCAAACATTAGTCCATTTGAGCCAATAGGCACATCATTTATATCTCTTAACAATTCATCAAACTCTTCCTCTTTAGCAAAAACCTGTTTAAACCAAGTCAAACTATGTCCTGCTGCCAGTGTGACCCCCATTGTATAAAAGGCATTCGGTGCACCATGATTAAAATAATGAACTCTTCCTTGAAAATCTTTGTTGTTTGTTTCTTCATAAGATAAAACGACACCCGACGTACCAACACTTACTAATGTTTTTCCATCTTCCAAGATCCCCGCACCAATGGCGCCACAAGCATTGTCTGCCCCGCCTGCAAATACCCGGGTAGTTGATGATAAACCAGTTGCATACGCTACTTCAGACGATAAACACCCTACTTCCTGACTAGATTCCACCAATGGAGGACATAAATCCCCATTAATATCCAGTAGATTACATATTTCCTTACTCCATTGTTTTTCACTTATATTTAATAAAAGTGTTCCTGCTGCATCTGAATAATCCATACCAATTTTGCCAGTCAACTTATAGCGAACATAGTCTTTTGGTAAGAGAAAGGTTTTCGCCTGATTAAAAATTTCAGGTTCCTTATTTTTCACCCAAAGAATTTTAGGTAAGGTAAAACCATCTAACGCAAGGTTTTTTGTAATTTTCAATAAACGTTGCTTCCCAACCCGCGCATAGATTTCCTGACATTCCTCAGTCGTTCTTGTATCATTCCATAGAATCGCATTTCGCAAGACCTGCCTATTTTCATCCAATAAAACCAAGCCGTGCATCTGCCCCGAAAAGCTGATTCCTTCAATATTTTGAACATCTCCTTCAAAATATTGGAGCAGATCAGACAATCCAGAGATTGTCTGATCAACCCAGATTTGCGGATTCTGTTCGCTATAGCCTGATTTCTCTTGAATTAAGGGATAGGGTTTCGTTACCTCTTGAGCGACTTCACCATGTTGATTGACTAATAAAATTTTGACGGCACTCGTCCCTAAGTCAATCCCAATGACATATTTCATCGTAAACATCTCCTATATCATCGTTGCCTATTATTCAGCGTAAGCTTGTAAGATATATTGATTAATCGTCGATTTAATACGCTCTAATTTACCAGATTCGTTCTTGATTTCTGATAATCCCAGTGCATACTCTTCTAGTTGACGAAGGTCGGCTTTCCCTTCCATGATCTCCTTGCCAATTCCTTCGTTGAAGCTCTTATAACGGTCTTCCACAAATCCATCTAATACATTGTCGTCAATTAATTTCTGCGCTACCTTCAGCCCCACCGCAAAGCTGTCCATTCCCGCGATATGTGCATGGAATAAGTCTTCTAATTCAAATGAACCACGTCTAACTTTTGCATCAAAATTCAATCCGCCACGGCCAAGTCCGCCATTTTTAAGAATCTCATACATCGCTAATGTTGTAGAATACAAATCTGTTGGAAATTCATCTGTATCCCATCCTAATAGTGGATGTCCTTGGTTGGCATCAACTGAACCTAACATACCGTGAATACGGGCATAACGTAATTCGTGTTCAAACGTGTGCCCAGCTAACGTTGCATGGTTCGCTTCAATATTAAATTTAAATGTATCTTGTAGACCATAATGCTGTAGGAAAGCATAACCACTTGCGACATCAAAATCATATTGATGGCTTGTTGGCTCTTTTGGTTTTGGCTCAATCAAAAATTGGGCATCAAAGTCAATTTCCTTCGCATAATCATTAGCCATATGGAATAGTCTTGCTAAATTGTCTAATTCTAATTTCATGTTTGTATTTAATAGGCTTTCATACCCTTCACGGCCGCCCCAGAAAACATAGTTTTCAGCACCTAGTTCTTTCCCGACCTCTAAGCCTTTTTTCACCTTCGTTGCTGAGTAAGCGAAGACATCGGCGTTATTAGAAGATGCTGCCCCATGGACGAAACGCGGGTTTGTAAAATTATTGGCGGTATTCCATAGTAATTTCGTTTTGCTGTCCTTCATATAGTCTTTAATCATCGCAACGATTGTATCCAGATTTTGATTGGATTCTCTCAAATCCGCTCCTTCTGGTGCAATATCCACATCATGGAAGCAGAAGTAAGGCACGTTCAGTTTTTCAAAAAATTCAAAGGCTGCCTCCACACGAGCTTTTGCCTGATCCATGCCAGTGAATTTATCCCATGGACGAATCGCAGTACCGCTTCCAAATGGGTCTGAAAGGTCAGCGGTAAATGTATGCCAGTAGGCAACACCAAATCGCAAAATTTCTTCCATCGTTTTGCCGCCGATTTTTTCTTCTGGATTATAGAATTTAAAAGCAAAAGGGTTATTCGATTTTGGACCCTCATATTTAATCTTGTCTACGTTTGCAAAGTAAGTCATTTTTTATTCTCCCCTCAAAGATGAAATTCCTCAACTTAGTTTAACCTATAAACTTAGTTTAACCCCCAGAGAAAACGCTGTCAACATAATAATTACTGATTTAATCATCAATCTTCAATTCCATTCAGTCAATCTTTTATCATAAATAACGAATATGATAGTAAAGAGGTTAAACAAAGTTTCGTATCTATGCTAAAATAGAACAAAAGGTTCCGATATAAAAGTGAGGCTTATTAAAATGAAAAGAATACGAACTGGAGATCAATATCTTGTGAAACAAATCAACAAATCAATTGTATTTGAAACAATTAAAGAGAAAGCTCCTATTTCCCGTGCGCAAATTTCAAAAGAAACCAGTTTAAATAAAGCAACGGTGTCGACAATGGTTTCCGAACTATTGGAAGATTCGTTTATATATGAGATTGGTGAAGGTCAATCTAGCGGCGGGCGAAAGCCAATCCTGCTTTACTTTAATAATCACGCAGGCTATTCCATTGGCATTGATTTAGGGGTGAATTATCTGTTAGGGATTCTGACAGACCTTAAAGGAAATATCGTCGAAGAGATGAGAGTGGATCTGTTAGAAACGGAATTATCCTATGTAACAGACCAACTTTTTACAGTGATCCAAACCTTAATCGATAAAGCCCCTGAAAGCCCCTATGGGATTATCGGGATTGGGATAGGTGTTCCAGGACTAGTGAATCAAAAAACTATCATTACCTTTGCGCCCAACTTAAAATGGAAACATATTGATTTAAAAGAAATAGTAGGAGAAAAATTTCAACTCCCTGTTCAAATTGAAAATGAAGCCAATGCAGGAGCCCTCGGAGAACGAGTATACGGTTCTGGGATTGGCATCGCAAACCAGATCTATGTCAGCATTGGAGTTGGAATTGGAACGGGGATCATTATTAATAACGACCTTTATAAGGGCTCTACTGGTGTTTCGGGAGAAATGGGTCATTTTACGATTGATATGAATGGGAAGAAATGTTCCTGTGGCAACCGGGGGTGCTGGGAGCTTTACGCTTCAGAAAGGGCCTTATTAGAAGCCGCAGAGCAAATGAACTTGAAAACGGATTTAAGCTTCCTTTTGAATGAAGCGAAAATGGGCAATCCGAAAGTGTTACAACTGCTAACGACCTTAGGCGAAAATATCGGCTACGGACTGATTAATATTATCAATACATTTAATCCGAGTGTGATTATTATTGGCAATCGAATAAGTATGTTTCAAGGTTGGATGACCAATCCCATCGAACATGTTTTAAAGGACAGGCTTTCGATTTATCAAGGCCAAGAGGATCAAATTGAAATCCGTTATTCAAATCTAAATCATTACTCTACAGCCCTAGGAGCCACATCCTTCTCAATCGCCCATTTTTTCAATAAAAAAATTTAGAATTAGGTTGCTGGCCACAATCTTGTGGCCAGCAACCTAATTCTGGGATGGTTCTCCTGGCCCCCATCTAATTTTTGATATTTGATTTTGTTTTCCTTAGTGGCCCTTGAAATCCATAATCGTTTCCGTACCCCTGAAGGGGCAAAAGTCTTTATAAATCTAAAAATCTATGTATCTAAAAGTTGTAAGTTTTGTACACTGCGAAAATATCGATTTTTTCTTTCTTTTCCTTCTTGTTTTCCGTCTAAAAGCTAGTATATAATCAATGTACAGGAAGTTATATATCTTTTAGACGGGAGTTATCAAAAATGGGTGAACTTGTTGGATACGCGAGAGTCAGCACCTTGGATCAGGATCATGCCTTACAAGTTGAACAACTAGAAAAGTATGGATGCACAAAGATTTTTTACGAAAAGAAAAGTGGAAAGAATACCGGAAGGCCTGAACTCCAGAAAGCACTGGAGTATTTAAGAGAAGGTGATAAGTTAGTGGTTTATAAGATTGACCGTCTGGCGAGATCCACAAGAGATTTACATAATATCGTCCATGGCCTGCAAGAAAAAAGCATCGGTGTTGTTTTCATCAAGGAACAAATTGACTTCTCTATAGCAGCCGGAAAATTAATGTTTACCATGTTGGGCGCAATCGCAGAATTTGAGAGGGATTTAATCAACGAACGGACCAAAGAAGGCAGGGAGAGGGCAAAGGAACAAGGAAAGCACTTAGGAAGAAAAGGTCAGGATACAAAGGAAATCAAAAGGGCATTGAAGCTATTTGCTGAACGTGATAAGAATGGATTGAGTGTAAATGATATTGCAAAGCAAACAGGAGTCCCACGATCAACCATTTATGCGAAAGCAAAAGAGATTGGCGATTAACGTGGCGGTCGAAAAGCGAATGTGTATCTACTGTGCTTAATGGTTTCCACAATCAGAAATGCAGCAGCTACCAAAAAAAGAGCATGATAACTGGTATTGTACGAAGTGCTTCCCTAAAGTAATGGCAGCATACTGGAAGCTTCCCTGGAATCGAAAATAGACAAAGAAACGCCTAAAAAGGAGGGTGAAACAATGAATATCGTACCAAATTGTCCAAGCTGCGGTGATAATGTTGACATGGACCGAAATGATGACGGGGATTGGTTTTGTCATAATTGCAATCACAATAAATATCCGGTATGCGAATGGTGTGGAAGGTATTTTTATAAAGGTGAAGAACCTTCTAATAGTCGTTTTTATATTTATATCGTTTGTTCTGTCTGATTGCAAGACAATAAAATTAAGGCAAACATGATATTTTTCTTAGTTAACTTAGGTTAACATGGTTAACATATTAATATATCTGTATTTATATGTTAACCATAGGAGAGTGAGGCAAAATGCCTGATAAAACGTTTGGAGTCAATGAACACTTCCTTATGCAAGAAAAGCGTCCGATTTGCGGAAGATCAATATAATGATAATGATCGCTGACTTTGTTGAACTAACGCCCACGTTACTTTAAGTACATTTCTTCACAATGTTGAAGTTCAAACCTTTTCAATTCCCAGTCCAGTAACAACAAAATGAGGACTATTATCTTTTCTGTTAAAAAACCTCCAGTGTTCACTTTGTTCATCGTCTTCTGAACTATCAGGAAATGCCTCTAATTTATAACCATCTGATAAAAAGACCTTTAATCCACCAACCTCATCAGTTTCAATTTTCTTTACCTTTAATCGTCCTTTGTCCTTTATAAATATTTTAAGTCGTTCATCAAATCTATTGTTACCTTGTATATCCCAATCGAAGTCCTCAATGTCTCCATCCCATTCCGAGCTTGGAGAATAGAAATCCCGTGAAGCTACAACAATTTTGTTTTTCAAGGTAATTCTCCATGAACATTGAATATGTAGTGCGTACTCTGCTGATTCTTGGGTTTTTCCTCTCCTAATAATTTGAATTATTTCCCCAAAACCCACCCAAAATAGGTTAGATGCTCTTCCTGCATCCTGTAATTTTAATCCCACTAATTTGCCTAATTCAGACAAAATTACTTCTTTCATACACGTCTCCCTGTCTGGATTATCGTATTGTCAAAACTTTTATATTAAAAAAGTTAATAATCCTTGATTTAAAGGGATTTAAATGCAAAAAACTTGCCACCCCCGTGAAATTAGGTTAAAAGTGAGGTTACCACACCGAACACCTAATC
>NZ_JAMAUV010000015.1:0-102226 GCF_023714155.1 Neobacillus sp. MER 74 | reverse complement strand
GATTAGGTGTTCGGTGTGGTAACCTCACTTTTAACCTAATTTCACGGGGGTGGCAAGTTTTTTGCATTTAAATCCCTTTAAATCAAGGATTATTAACTTTTTTAATATAAAAGTTTTGACAATACGAAAATAGATGTAGGAGGAATAACATGAAAACAGAACAAGCGCTTCAGACGGATTTCCCGGTCAAGGCAGCGAAACCAAAAAAGAATTTCCGTTGGACCGTTGTTATTTGGCTATTAATCGGTGGAATTATTAACTATTTAGACCGAACCAATCTTTCGATTGCAGCACCAGCGATGGTTGAAGATTTAAACCTAAATATGACGCATATCGGTCTATTAGGAACGATCTTTTCTTGGACATATGCTTGTATGCAGCTTCCTTCCGGCTGGTTAATTGATAAATTCGGTGCAAAGCGAATTTACTCGATTGCTGTTTTGTGGTGGAGTATTGCTACTGCTTTAACAGGTGCGTGTAACAAGCTGCTTACCTTAGTTGGAGCAAGGTTCTTACTTGGAGTCGGGGAAGCGCCATGTATGCCTTCTAATGCTAAGATTACTGCCCAATGGTTCCCTAAGAGTGAACGGGGATTAGCAACTGGGTTTTGGGATGCCTCATCAAAGGTTGGTCCTGCTATTGCACCACCTATTTTAGTGGCTATTCAGGTTGCATTTGGCTGGCGTGCATTATTCTTCATTACTGGTGCAGTTGGTATTGTCTTTGTCCTTTTATTTATGAAATTCTACAAAACACCTGATAAGAGTAAGCTGCTTTCTAAAGAGGAATATGATTATATTAAGGCTGAAGGCGGCGCAAGCAATGATACTGTTGAATCAACCAATATCAAATGGAGAGAGTTATTTAAATATAGAAGTGTCTGGGGAATGATCGGCGGCTTCTTCTGTACGATTTGGATTTGGAATATTTTCCTTACGTTCTTACCTTTATATCTATTAAAAACACAAGATATTACCTTTAAAGAACTCGGTATTTATGCGGCTATTCCATATTTCGGAGGGATTGTCGGAAACTTAGGCGGCGGTTACATCACAAAGGTGTTAGCGGATAAAGGAATTTGTTCTCCAATTAACGCGAAACGTGGTCTGATTGCGATCAGTGCACTTTTAGCTGCTGCGTTTGTTATTGCACTTCCATTTGTACATGGGTTAGGGATCACGATTACTTTGATGACTTTAGCACTTTGTGTGGTTTCAGCGATTACTGGCAGTGCATGGGCATTGTCTGGTGACGTAGCACCTCCTGCCATGGTTGGATCTGTCGGTGCGATCCAGAACTTCGGTGGATACTTCGGTGGAGCATTTGCGCCATTAGTAACAGGTATCATTTTAGATGCAACAGGTTCTTATTCCATAGCCTTTATTTCCGGTGGGGTTATTGCTGGATTTGCAGCTATCTTCTATTGGTTTGTTGTGAAAGAACCAATTAAACCAACTAAAGCAGCATAATGATGAAGAAGAATAAGAGGGCTGCTAATTGTAGCCCTCTTATTCTTTTAACAAGAAATGTTGATATTTGTCGAAGAAAGAGAGAAAATTTAATTTATTTTTAATAAAATGAAAATTGACACAATAAAACATGAAGGTTATGATTATAAATGAAAACAAATAAAAACAAATGAAAATACAAAGAGTTTTGTTTTAATAGAAAGGGGAGTTTAGTTTGAAGAAGATTATTAACCAACCCGAACGCGTAGTTGAAGAAACAATTGAGGGCTTTCTAGCAGCTTATAAAAGTACTTATCAAAAAGTTGAAAATGTAAACGGAATCATTCGGCGGAATCTCAAGGATAAAGTGGCGATCGTTACTGGTGGCGGCAGCGGC
The DNA here is from genome assembly GCF_023714155.1 of Neobacillus sp. MER 74. Classification (NCBI taxonomy): domain Bacteria; kingdom Bacillati; phylum Bacillota; class Bacilli; order Caryophanales; family Bacillaceae; genus Neobacillus; species Neobacillus sp. MER 74. The sequence continues at coordinate 100,381 of NZ_JAMAUV010000015.1, read as the reverse complement.
CACGAACCATTGTTTTTGGGGCTGATTGGGGAAGGACTAGCTGATGGGGTCACATTAGGGAATGTTTTTGCAGCTCCGCCGCCAACGAATGTATTTGAAGTAGCGAAGGCAGTGGATTCTGGCAAGGGAGTTCTATTTATCTACGGAAACTATTCTGGCGATGTATTAAACTTCGGCATGGCAGAAGAATTACTTGAAATGGAAGATATTCAGACAAAGACAGTCCTCGTAACTGATGACGTAGCATCCGCTCCTGTTGAACGAAAAGGAGATCGCCGGGGGATTGCCGGAGATATTTTCGTCGTTAAGATTGCTGGGGCTGCGGCGGAAAAAGGACTGTCATTAGAAGAAGTTACACAAGTAACCCAGAAAGCGAATGACCATACGTTCTCCATTGGTGTTGCCTTAGCTCCAGGATCGATTCCCGGTGCGGTAGAGCTGCCATATACACTAGGTGACGATGAAATTGAGATTGGCATGGGCATCCACGGGGAGCCGGGAATGGAACGCACGAAAATGATGCCTGCTGATGAGTTAACAGATAAGTTATTGGCAAAGCTGCTTGAGGAAAGCAATATTGAGGCTGGCGATGAAGTGGCTGTATTAGTGAATGGCCTCGGGTCCACAACACTAATGGAACTATTAATCATAAACCGCAGAGTGGCACAAATTTTAGAAGAAAATGAGATTAAAGCGTATGACATGGATGTAAATAGCTATTGTACAACACAAGAAATGGCTGGATTCTCAATCACATTACTGAAGTTGGATGATGAATTAAAAGATTTATATAATGCACCTGCAGATTCACCGTATTACAAAAAAGGATTAATACCTGCAAAAATCGGAGGGAACGTTTATGCCAAATAGTGTCCAAGAGGTTAAGTTGAATGCTGAACAAGTAAAGAATATGTTCTTGTATGTTGGTGAACAAGTCATTGAGAACAAACCGTTTTTAACCAAAATTGATAGCGCTATTGGTGATGGAGATCATGGAATTGGCATGGCAGTTGGATTTACAAAGGCAGAAGAAAATTTGACCAAAAAAGAGTTTACAACCATCAATGACGTCTTTAAAACAATAGGTATGTCGATGATTGCGAATATGGGCGGGGCTTCTGGTGTTATTTTTGGAACATTGTTTACTGGCGGTGTGAAAGGTCTTGAACCACAAGAGGAACTGTCCCTGCCGCTATTAGCGCAAATTCTTGAAGGATCCGTGAAATCTATTAAAGAACGCGGGAAGGCTGAATTAGGAGATAAAACGATGATTGACGCACTAGAGCCTGCCGTGGACGGACTTAAACTAAGTGTGGAAGCAAATCATAGTTTACTAGAAGGACTTGCCCTTGCTGAAAAACATGCAGCAGGCGGTGTAGAAAAGTCGAAGCAATATGTCGCGAAGTTTGGCAGGGCAAAATCACTTGGAGAACGAGCAATCGGTCACCAAGATGCCGGAGCAACAACCGTCTGGATCATGTTCAAATCAATGAGAGAATGGGTCGAGAAAGCCGCCGTTCAACAATAAAGTTGGTATTGTGATAAAACTATTAAACAGGCAGGAGAAATTAAAATGACAAATAAAAAATTCCAGGGAGTTATTCCACCAGTATCAATTATTGTTGATGAACAAGGCAGACTTGATAAAAAAGGAATGGCAACTGTTATTGATTTCTTAATTGAAGCTGGTGTGGATGGTTTGTTCTTTTTAGGAACAGGCGGCGAATTTTCACAAATGTCTGTGGAAGAACGCAAAGAAGTAGCTTCGTTCACAACCGAATATGTAAACGGCAGGGTGCCAGTTTTAATTGGTACAGGAAGCACGAATACACGTGAAGTCGTGCTGCTCAGTCAACATGCCGAATCAGTAGGAGCAGATGCGGTAGTGGTCATCAACCCTTACTTTTGGAATTTAACTGAAGAAAACTTATTTGCTCATTATAGTGAAATTGCCAATTCTGTTAACTTACCGATTTTACTTTATAATTTCCCAACCATGACAGGACAGGATTTAACTCCGGAATTTGTCCTTAAATTGGTTGATGCACATGAGAATATCGTTGGAATCAAGGAAACAGTTGAAAGTGTTTCACATATTCGCGACATGATTTTAACCGTGAAAGGGAAACATCCGGATTTTGTGGTGTTCTCTGGTTTTGACGATCATTTCCTACAAACCTTGACTCTTGGCGGTGATGGTGCGATTAGTGCTTCTGTTAATTTCGCTCCGGAATTAGCGCTTGGTGTTTACAAGGGGTTCAAAGAGAACCGTATTGATGAAGCAGTATCATTCCACCAACGAATGGCCGTATTGCCAACTATGTACAAACTTGATTCACCGTTTGTAAGTGTGGTAAAGGAAGCCATGAAATTGCGGGGAATGGATATTTCCACGAACGTTCTAGCACCAGCAAGGCCATTAAGTGCTGAAAAGATTGAGGAGCTTAAAAAGATTCTCGTTCAAGCGGACCTATTAGAAAGTGCACCAGTTAAATAATTTAGAAGAAAAGATCTCCACCGTGGGATCTTTTTTACAAGGTTTAGAGATGTGAACAAAGAAAGGGAGCCGGTTATGTCCAAAACAAGAAGAATGTCACGCATTTTTTCAAATGATGGTAAATCAATTACACTGGCGTTGGATGGATACTATTTCTCCACCAAGACGGCAGGAATTGATCAAACGATTGCCCTTTTGCCACAGCTGATTGAGAACGGGCTTGATGCTGTCATTGTTACATATGGAATGGCAAAATTATACGCAGAGTCCTTTAAGGACGTTGGGTTGGTTGTCCGTGCTGACTTATCTACCAGCGTATTTGATGCACGGATTCCCCAGACTACGGACATTCTTTCGGTTGAAGATGCACTAAAGCTTGGGGCAGACAGTGTTATTTCGATGACTTTCCCCGGTGCGGATGGTGAAACGGCCTCACACAAAATGGCCTGGGAACTTGCCAAAGCGGCAGATAATTGGAATGTTCCATATATGTGTGAGACGCTGCCGTATAGCTATCATGTGACAAGCCCAGAATCCAATCAAATCGAGACGATTGCCGCAGCAGCACGGATCGGGACAGAGTTGGGAGCAGATATTATTAAGACTAGATTAACTGGAGATCCAGCTGATGTGAAAATCATTGAAGCTGCCAAACGGCCCGTTCTTGTGTTAGGGGGGCCAAAAACGGATAACATCCTTGACTATTTCAATTATGTAAAACATTGCATGGATGTGGGCGCAAAAGGTGTGGCTGTTGGTCGGAATATTACCCTAGATGAAAATCCAATTGGTGTCGTGGCGGGGTTAAATACAATTATTCATCAAAATGGAACGCCCGCAGATGCTTACCAAAGCTATCAATCTAGCTTTGCTCTGCTTCAAGCCTAAGACATAGGATGGCTGTGTCATTTAACTGATAGTTAGGAATAACAAGAGAAGCATTTGATAACCTATCGATAAAGGAGAAATGTAAAATGAGTACCCGGTTTATTCCATCCCTGCTTGTCCCTGAAATTTATTTTCCAATGCAACAAGAAAAAGATTTCACTGTCAATTTGCTAGAAAAAATGGCTGTTGATGGTTTTTATCGCTCGTATGAAATAGCAGACGGGCAAAACCATCAAGAGAGAAAACGTATTTTGGCCTTAAAGGAACAATACAACTTTCAACTAACACAATGGTTAACCTTTTTAATAGATAAAAACAAGCTGGATGTTTCCTCGTTGGATTCACAATTGCGCTCTGAATCCGTTCGTCAGATTAAAGAGAATATCTATTTGGCTGCAGAGTGCGGGGCAAGCAATATTGCCTTTGTTCCAGGTCCAGATCCAGGCCCAGAGCGTCGACTTGAAGCGATGGAAGGCTTTTATGAAGCGTTATGTGATATTTGCGAGGAAGCCGGCAAATATCGAATGAATGTGTTGGTCGAACATTTGGATCGCTTTGCCCATAAAAAACGTCTGATTGGTCCAATGAGTGATACCGTTGAATTGCTTTCAAGTGTGGCTAAAAAGCACAGCAATATTGGTTTAGCCTTTGATACCGCGCATGCTGCCTTAAATAAGGAAGACATTTCGGAGGCATTAGAACTAGCAAAAGCACAAATTCATCAGATTCATTTTTCCAATGCGGTGGTCGATCCGACCAGTGAATTATATGGGGATTTCCATATGCCTATTGGAGAACCAGGCTTCTTAACTATTGAGAAGATCAGTGATATTTTACGAAAAGCTGACGAACTTAGTCTCCAATCCGAACATGGGCTCCGTGTCGCTGTGGAAGTAAGAGGGAAAGATAAGGACAATTACCAAGAGAATGAAACAATCGTCCGGTCAATTTTAGAAAAAGCATTAAATTTAGTAGCCAGTAGATAATGATAGAATCAACAAGAAAAGATTGGACGAGGGAGGTAGGTTTCTAGATGAATAAGATTTGGATCGGGACTAATTGGAAGATGACAAAGACCATCGCAGAAGGAATCGACTTTACGAAAGGACTTAGACAGATTTCAAAAGCGATCACTTCGAATCTCCAATTATTTATTATTCCTTCTCATACATCCCTTCTTCCTATTAAAGAGATAACCGCTGGTTCCGATATTTATTTGGGGGCCCAAAACATGCATTGGGAAGATAGTGGTGCATTTACAGGAGAGATTTCTCCGCGAATGCTAACTGAAATTGGTATTGATATGATTGAGCTTGGCCATTCGGAACGCAGACAATATTTTAATGAAACGGATGCAGCAATTAATAAAAAAGTTCATGCTGCCTTACGCTATTCAATGAAGCCTCTGATTTGCATTGGAGAAAACATAGAGCAGAAGAAACAGCAGATTTCGAAAGAAACATTGGCAGCACAGCTAAAGGTTTGCCTGCAGGGAGTATCCAGGGAACAGGCAAGGGAGGTTCTGGTCGCTTATGAACCTGTCTGGGCGATTGGCGAGCAGGGCGTTCCTGCAGATGCCGGGTATGTTTCTGAAATCCATGACTTTCTTCGACATACATTAGAAGGGCTTTTTGAAGAAGTTGGCCGTGAAATACCGATTTTGTATGGCGGCAGTGTGAATCATGATAATTTTCTTGAATATATCGATTTAGAAAATGTGAATGGACTCTTTATTGGCAGAGCTGCTTGGAACATCGACAGTTTCCAAGTCATTCTAAAGCAACTTGAATTACATCTAGAAAGTAAAGCAAGTCAAGTTCTATGATTGAATCTCCTCTTTAGTAGGAAGAGAAGCGAAGTCTTCTCTCTACTTCGGAGGGGACTTTTTTTTCCGATTTTATTGGTTATTTTGCTAAGAAGTATGAAATTTTGTTTTCCTTTATTTTCAAATATAGTTAATTAACGCGGTAAAGCAAAATAAAACAAAATAAAGTGAAAGTAGATTTAAATGGAAAAAATAAATATTTTAGCATATTCGGTGATTAAACAGGACTTTTTAGCCATTTAGCTATATAATATGAATAAATATATTATTTCGGTAGAATGTTTAGTAAACTTTCGAAAATAAATGAAAGGGTGGAACTATGTTCGCAGATCAACGCAGAAATTTAATAATTGAATTACTGACAGAAAAGGGAGTCGTAACTGTAAATGATTTGACCGGTTTGCTTAATATTTCTGCAGCCACCATACGATCGGATTTAAACCAAATGGAGAAACAAGGCTTGCTTTTACGTACACATGGCGGGGCGATGCTGAAAGCGGAAGAAACCAATAAAGAATCGGATCAACTTGAAAAAAACTATGAAATTCGCGAAAAGAAATTCCGCGCGGAAAAACAAAGGATCGGAAAGAGTGCGCTTAAGTATATACAAGAGGGGCAATGTATTCTTTTAGATGCGAGTACAACCTGTTTCGAACTAGCCAAATTTTTGTGTGACACAAAAAAGAGATTAACAGTCGTGACAAGTGGAATTGCAACAGCGGCGATGTTAAAAGAGAATCCATATTTAACCGTCATTATCATTGGCGGAATTGTTAGGAACAATTCTAATTCCATCGAAGGGTTATTAGGGGAGGAGCTATTACGGAAAATTAATATTGATATTTTATTCACATCTGCCCACGCTTTTAATATTCGCGATGGCCTCTCTGATTTTAGCTTATATGAAGTAGAATTAAAAAAGGTTATGGTTTCCGTTGCGAATAAAGTCATTGGATTGCTGGATCATAGTAAAGTTGACAAAAGCTCCATTGCAACGTTTGCGCGTCCTAATGAAATCGACATTTTTATTACGGACGAACCTGTTTCTGAAGAAATAAGTTATTTTTTCACTTCCAATGGAATTGAACTGGAAATTGCAGAATAAGGCATAATAATCAATGTTAAAGTTAAGACAAGGGCAGAACTGCTCTTGTCTTCTTGGGTTTTTTTGAAATAGGTAGAAGGATCTTTCTATATTAATAATTAATTAGGGAATCATATACAAAAGTGCGATGAAACCTTATGGGGATTTGTTCGTATAAATATAACAAAGGTTAAAAGGAGAGGTACGTGTAATGTTTTTAGAAGAACTAGAGAAAAGGGAAAAAATCGCATTTCTTGAATTGGCTGCAATGATTGCCAGAATTGATGGCAAATTATCCATATATGAAAATTCCTTGCTAAAAAAATATCAAAGGGAAATGGAGCTGGACGATTATGAGCTCGAGGGTCTCTCTATAGAAGAAATTTTAACGGAATTTAAAAGTGAACGCTCTAAATATATCGTCTTAACTGAAATCTTTCAGCTTATTTATTCTGATGGAGTTTTTCACGATCATGAAAGCGAATTTGTCCATATAATAAAGAGGCACTTTGGATTCGATGCAAGTGAATTTGGAACGTTCAAGGATTGGGTTGAGAAAATAAAAGAATTATCGGTAACAAAGCGAGAGCGTTAGAATACCCTTAATTGAGTACATGATCACTTTAGATAAAAATACAATGGCCCCTATCCTTATTGGACTAGGGGCCATTTATGCTTTAATTGTTATTCCTCTTCTGTATATGCTTCCGTGGTGGTATCCATGCACTCCCAGCATTCACTTCGATTCCTTTCATACTTGGATAATTCACTCCCACAAGAAATACAAAAATCCATAAGAATTGATTCCCCTTTCAAGTGAAGTTTATATATATGTTTATTTATATTCCAACATAGCTTGTTAGAGAACCATGTACCTGTAAGCAAAAATAAATTCCTATAGGAATGTGGGCTGCAGCTGTGATTAACATCTTTTTATAAAACGAGTCTAATCAGGTTTTTTATTTTTTCATATTAATATAGTAATCAATTTCTAGGAGGTGGAGATATTGACACGGAGAAAAAAGAGCCTGCCCCTCTGTATTTTCCCAAATTATCGCTGGTGCGGTCCAGGATGCAGCGGGCCGGGAAGACCCATTAATGATGTAGATAACTGCTGTTACCATCATGATCGCTGTTTAAGCCAAGGGAATTCCTCATGTTATTGTGACAAACAATTCATAAAATGCCTCAGCACAAAAATGAATCCTCATACCCAAAAGGGTAGAAATGCACGATTAATGTATATGTTCATGAAACTGAAAACAACCTTCTGTCCGAAATAGTTCTTATATTGCTAAAGCATTTGCTTCCATTTGAATAAACTAAATCCTAAAATCGTTTGCAATCAATTTGTCCATCCTCTCTGAATTCGATACACTATAGAGTGTAGGTAACTTATAACTGGGTGGGAGAGAGCATTATTATGAGTAAAAGAGTAGTGATTACAGGTATTGGAGCAGTCACTCCTTTGGGGAATGATGCTCAAACAACATGGGAAAATATTAAAAATGGTGTATCGGGTGTTGGCCCAGCCACTATCTTTGACGTAGAAAAGGTCGATATTAAAATTGCGGCGGAAGTAAAGGGCTTTGTACCAGAAGAGTTTATGGATAAAAGAGAAGCAAGAAGGATGGGGCGTTATAGCCAGTTTGCGGTGGCAGCAAGTCAAATGGCTGTAAAGGATTCGGGGATTCAGATCGGAGAAGACATTCCAGCAGAACAGGTCGGTGTCTGGATTGGTTCAGGAATTGGCGGACTAGGTGAATTCGAGGAACAACATAGAAAGTTTATTGAAAAAGGACAAAGAAGAGTCAACCCGTTTACCATTCCGATGTTTATCCCAGACATGGCAGCTGGACAAGTTTCCATTGCACTGGGTGCTAAAGGAATCAACAATTGTTCGGTGACTGCATGTGCATCCGGGGCCAATTCCATCGGTGATGCATTCCGCGTTATTCAAAAAGGGGATATGGAGATGATAATTGCGGGTGGAACAGAAGCAACGATTACTGAAATGACCGTAGCTGGTTTTTCGAATATGACCGCTCTTTCTAAAAATCCTGATCCGAACACAGCAAGTCGGCCTTTTGATAAGAATCGCGATGGTTTTGTAATTGGGGAAGGCGCAGGAGTTGTGGTCCTAGAAGAACTAGAACACGCAATTGCCCGTGGTGCTAAGATTTATGGAGAATTGATCGGCTATGGCGCAACCGGTGATGCCCATCATATTACCACGCCTGCACCCGACGGAGAAGGGGCTGGCAGGGCAATGAAATTGGCATTAGACGATGCGGATATTTCCCCTGAACAAGTGGACTATATAAATGCACATGGGACATCCACTTATTATAATGATTTGTATGAAACGTTAGCCATTAAAGAAGTTTTCAAAGAACATGCCTATCATTTATCGGTTAGTTCCACGAAATCAATGACTGGTCACTTATTGGGTGCTACTGGTGCAATTGAAGCGATATTCTCTGTTTTAGCCATCAATGAGGGAATCATTCCGCCAACCATCAACTATGAAACGCCGGATGAAGAACTGGATTTAGATTATGTTCCAAATGAAGCAAAGAAGAAAGATGTTCAAGTCGTTTTATCCAACTCATTAGGATTCGGCGGACATAATGCTACATTAATTTTTAAAAAGTTTACCGAGTAACGATAGCAAATAGCAAAAAAAAAGGGTGTCTAAAGATTATTTAGATACCCTTTTTCTATGGGTTTAGACTATTTCCGACAAAAATAAAACTAACCAAACGTTTGATTAGTTTTAGTATAAACACTTGTATCAACTGAATTTTTTCCCGGGAAATGGAGGGGAAAGTGTCGAAATCCGAATCGACAAAAAAAGACCGGGTATCGCTACCCGGTCTTACCTAAAAAACTATGCTTAAGCATTTCTTATTTGTTTGCTTCGTAATTGACCGCACGCGGCATCAATGTCTGTGCCATGCTCTTGGCGGATCTTACAATTAACCCCGCCCTTTTTCAACGTATCATAAAAGGACAATACCGATTCCTGTTCACTTCGTTGATATTGACTGTGTTCATCAACCGGGTTATATGGAATTAAGTTTACATAGACTTTCTGACCGAGTGGACGAAGCAGGTCGACAAGCTCCACAGCTTCTTGTTTATGGTCATTAACATCTCGCAACAGAATATATTCAATCGTAATCCGTCGATTTGTTTTGTCTACGTAATACTCCATCGCCTTCATTAATTTTTCAATCGGAATGGCCCGGTTTATTTTCATAATACGCGTACGAAGTTCATTATTTGGCGCATGTAATGACACTGCAAGGTTTACCTGCAGCCCTTTATCCGTGAACTCAATCAGCTTGTCCGCAAGACCGCTTGTGGAGACGGTGATCCGTCTAGCCGCGATGGCTAGTCCTTTATCATCTTTAATTACCTTGATAAAATCTAATAGGTTTTCAAAATTATCAAAAGGTTCCCCAATGCCCATCACGACCACATGACTGACGGTTTCTCCCCGGCCTTTTTTGTCCAGATGCAGCTGCACATTCATAATTTGCTCAACAATTTCCCCACTGGATAAATCGCGGCTTTTCGCTAATAACCCACTTGCACAAAAGCTGCAGCCGATGTTACAGCCTACTTGTGTTGTCACGCAAACGGAAAGGCCGTATTTCTGCCTCATTAAAACCGTTTCGATTAAATTGCCATCCTGCAATTTAAACAAAAACTTAATCGTGCCATCAGCGGATTCTTGTTTAATGTGTTCCTGTAAGGTTTGGATCACGAAGTTGTCTGCTAAAAGTTGAACACACTCTGGATTAACTTCCGTCATCTCCGAGAATGCTGTGACACGCTTTCGATAAAGGTACTCCCAAACTTTCTGTGCCCTTGACTTCTTCTCGCCGTGGGCCTCAAGCCAGGCGGCTAATTGATCGATCGTTAATCCGTATATACTCTGTTTATTCATATGTTCCTCCTCTTTTCGTAACGATAAAACTTACTAAAATTTATCTTTACCTACTATATAAATAGTGAATTGACTCTAAATCAGTTAATCACCATACATGTAATTTTAAAAACATTATCTATTATACCAAGAAAAGACACATTATAAAAAAATACCTTTAATTGGTTGTTATTGAAGTGTAGCCGTTTGTTAAATAAAAAAATTAAAAAATTGGCGGGGTCACCGTTTTCAAATATATGTTAAACTGCATTTAACAATTATTAAATTATATTTTACGTTGTGCTGAAGACTATAATCAAGTCAATGAGGAGGACTATCAAAGTGAAAGAGATTGAATTCGGAGATTTACAAACATGGAGAGAAAACTATCCTTTACTAAACAAACTCATTTCGATGAATGAAATATTATGGTTAAATCCTAAACTTGAAAAGTTTAAAACAGGAATTAAAAAATCCCCCCTTACTCAAGTTGATGTAAAGGATGCAGATGAAAGATTGAAACGTTTTGCTCCATATATTGCCAAGGTTTTCCCAGAAACCAAAAAGAAGAATGGGATAATAGAATCTCCATTGGTGAGAATTCCTTCTATGAAACAATCTTTAGAGCAGAATTATCGACAACCGATATTAGGTGAATTATTGCTTAAGTGTGATAGTCACCTCCCTATATCAGGGTCTATAAAAGCAAGAGGCGGGATTTATGAAGTTCTCAAACATGCCGAAGATTTAGCTCTTCAACATCAATTGTTGACGATTCAAGATGACTATTCCATTTTAGATAGTGATAGGTTTCGAACTTTCTTCTCCCAATACTCCATCGCAGTAGGTTCGACTGGAAATTTAGGACTTAGTATAGGCATCATAAGTGCAAAGTTAGGTTTTAATGTGACCGTTCATATGTCGGCTGATGCAAAACAATGGAAAAAAGACTTACTTCGAAGCAAAAATGTTAATGTAATTGAATATGAATCGGATTATAGTAAAGCAGTAGAGGAAGGTCGACTCCAAGCAGATAGGGATCCTGCATGTTATTTTGTAGATGATGAAAATTCTTATGACCTATTTTTAGGATACGCAGTAGCAGCATCTCGATTACAAAAACAATTAGAAGAGTTAGAGATAACAATTGATGAAAATCATCCTTTGTTTGTTTACCTCCCATGTGGAGTAGGCGGTGGTCCTGGCGGAATAGCTTTTGGTTTGAAGTTAGTATATCAAGACCATGTTCACTGTTTCTTTGCAGAACCTAGCCACTCTCCATGTATGTTACTTGGTTTAATGACTGGACTTCATGATAAAATTTCTGTGCAAGATATTGGTCTTGATAATGTAACAGATGCTGATGGACTTGCTGTAGGAAGACCATCTGGATTTGTGGGTAAAACCATAGAACCGTTTCTAAGTGGTAATTATACGGTTAGCGATGAACAGTTGTATAAGCTATTAAAGGAACTAGTTGATACAGAGGGGATTCGTTTAGAACCTTCAGCACTAGCAGGCATGATAGGACCAATTAAATTATCTAAAGATGGAACGAATTATTTACTGAAGCATAATTTAACGGAAAAAATGAGTAAAGCTACTCATATTATCTGGGGGACTGGTGGAAATATGGTTCCTGAAGAAATGATGAAGCAATATTATCAAAAAGGATTGAATTTATCGTTAGACAATCAAAAGTAATTCAACACAGGGGTTAGTTGACCCCTGTGTTTTTATTGAGAAAAATTTTTTATTTGAACGGGAACTTGAATGTATCCTTTGGCCAAGCATCGCCCTTTTGATGAAGAGGGAAAAGAGAAGTTTTTAGAAGATATGATTGGTTGGTTAGACGGTCAGATTGATAAAAAACAAAAGGTGCGTTACCGGGAGGGTGTTCAAGGTATGGTAAGAGGCACTTTGCCTGAATAGAGACAAAAGAGTGTTTATATTTTCAATAGAATACGTGATTTTCAAGAAAAAGCGGAGATATTCCCGCTTTTTTTTGCGCCTTGTCACCGATTTCTCTAATCAACGGGCGAATTTTTCAGGTTAATGGGCGAATATGGGGTTCCAATCAGCGAATTTTAGAATGCATCGAGCGAATCTAGTATTTCAATGAGCGAATCTATTTTTATTTACGATTATATCGTTTTATTGTTAACCTATTTATTATTATAGTTTACAATAAAAGAATAGATATATTTATTATAAAATGGAGGGATAAAGATGAATAAATGGATGAATCTTGCAGAGCGAGTATTAGATGGGATGGATATAACCAATCAAGAGGCACTTTCCATATTAGAATGTCCAGATGATGACGTTCTTCTGCTAATGCACGCTGCTTTTCAAATCAGAAAGCGATATTATGGAAAAAAGGTAAAACTTAATATGATTATGAATGCGAAATCTGGTCTCTGTCCCGAGAATTGTGGCTATTGCTCTCAATCATCTATTTCGACAGCACCGATTAATTCTTACAGAATGGTAGATAAGGATACGATACTTGAAGGCGCAAAACGTGCACATGATTTAAATATAGGGACGTACTGTATTGTGGCTAGTGGCAGAGGGCCAACTAATAAAGATGTTGCACACGTAGTGGAGGCAGTTAAAGAAATAAAGGAAACATATGGATTGAAAGTTTGTGCCTGTCTAGGGCTGTTAAAACCAGAGCAAGCGAAGCAGCTGAAAGAAGCAGGTGTGGATCGTTACAATCATAATATCAATACATCAGCGCGCAATCATGCAAACATCACAACATCGCATACATACGATGATCGAGCCAATACGGTGGAAACAGTAAAGGAATCCGGAATGTCCCCATGTTCAGGTGTCATTGTTGGGATGAGGGAGACAAAGCAAGATGTAGTTGATATGGCTAATAGCTTAAAAGCTCTTGATGCGGATTCCATTCCAGTTAATTTCTTACATGCGATTGATGGCACTCCATTAGAAGGAGTAAAAGAATTGAGCCCGCTATATTGTTTAAGGGTATTGGCATTATTTCGTTTTATCAATCCAACAAAGGAAATTCGGATCTCAGGTGGAAGAGAAGTCAACCTACGTTCGTTACAAGCATTGGGTCTTTACGCGGCCAATTCCATCTTTGTCGGTGATTACTTAACGACCACTGGACAAGAAGAATCCGAAGATCACAAAATGTTACTTGATTTAGGATTTGAGGTAGAAACCGTAGAAGAAATGAAAGCGAGCTTAAACTAGAGGTTTATTCTAATACTAAATCAAAGGGAAGAGGCACCCGGTCCGAAGTCACCGGGTGTCACCTTTTATTTATAGCCAGCCGCCAATTTCCAAAACCGTCAGGACAATCTCAATGACAATAAGAGTGACGATGATCCATTCCACGAATAATCCTCGAATGGAATGGCTGATGGTGGAAAAACCGTCCATGATGTTATATAAAATCTCCGTTTTGCTCTTCAATATTTTATAGCGATCGTTCAATTCAAAAAACTCCACCATTCTGTCGTAAAAACCGCTGGCCGCACTGCTCGTCCAGGTAATATCAGGCTTATCCAAAATCATAATATACGCAAGGGTATTGTACTCGTGACGGACGATTTTTGCTGTAGTCCGGGCCAGCTCCTTGTTGCCAATTCTCAGGTTGCCTTTCTCCAGTCTGTCGATCATGGTTTCGAGTTTGTCATGGATTTGCCCAAGTTGTTCCTCTGTCTTTTCAAGCGCGACGGACTTTGCTATTACTGTAGAAATCAATTCAGGGTAAAATTCCTCATATTCAGGGACGACTACATATTCATCCGTCAATTCAAGGCTTTCCGTTTCTGTAATATGAAGGCAGTAATCGTCGCTATATCTGTCCGCTTGTTTAATGTCAAAATCTGGTTCGAAGGAATGGATGTAATGCAATAAACTCTCGATCTCATCAGCACATAAATGATTAATGAAGACGATACTTCCAAAGGAAAAGATCAGGACCATTTGCGAATCGTCGACATGGTTATGGAGAATTGATTCTAGAATAGCGCCTCTGAGGATTAACGGTTGTTCCCAAGTGAATTTTTTGGGAATCCCGCAATGAATGGCAATTTTGTTCAAGTCAATTTCATGGGTGACAGCAAATGCTTTAAAGGTTATTTCTTTCACTTTGATCACCCTTCCAGTGATTTGTCCTTTTTTCGATTTTATTCTACTTCTTTCAAAAACATGCTTACACTGAAAAGGAGTATTTTAACGTTTAGAAAAAATTAAATGTTTTAAATTTTAGAAATATTTGTTATACTATGAAAGAAGAGTCAATATACTGGTTTGGCATTAGTGTATTGCCAATTTTTATTGCCTGTTCGTTTAGAAAATATTAAACGTTTTAAACGTTTGAAAAATATAATAGAGAAGGAGGTTTGTACATGGTATTTGAGGCCGGAGAATTTAAAGAGCGATTACATAAAACAAAGGCTGAAATGCAAAAAAGAGAGATTGATATATTAATAACTACAAATCCAGCAAACATGAATTACCTTTCAGGTTATGATGGCTACTCCTTTTATGTCATTCAAGGTGTAGTCGTTCTGATGGATGAGCCGGAACCGCTGTGGATTGGCAGGAAGATGGATGTTCCCGGTGCAGAATTTTCCACATGGCTCAGTATAGAGAATATCTTCGGCTATGGAGATGATTTCGTCCAATCTAACACGAAACATCCGATGCACTTTTTTGCTGATGTTTTATCTGAAAAGGGTGTTACCAACAAAACGATTGGTCTCGAATGGTGTCAGGACTCTCTAAGCGTTACCTCTTTTATGGAATTCCAAAAAAAACTACCTAATTGCCAGTTTAAAGATGCATCCTTTTTAGTCAATCAGGTGAGAATGATTAAATCGGATATGGAAATTTACTATATGAAACTAGCAGGAGAAATTACTGCTAACGCGATGAAAATGGCCATCGACTCTATTAATGAAGGAGTAAAAGAATCAGACGTTGCTGCGAGAATTTATCAAACCCTGATTAAAGGGACTGAATTACAGGCTGGAGATTATCCAGCGATTATTCCTCTCATGTCTTCTGGTAATAAAATATCGGCACCACATTTGTCTTGGACAAACAGTTCATATAAAAAAGATGATATTGTTACCCTAGAATTATCCGGCTGTGTTCATCGTTACCATGCACCATTAGCAAGAACCGTTTACATAGGCACTCCTCCTCAGAAATACATCGATATTGTAAATATTGTTCTAGAAGGCTTACAAGAAATGCTTCAAGTGATTAAAGCAGGGGTAACCTGTGATGAGGTTGCTAGGAGCTGGAACAAGATATTAGCAAAATCTACAATAACAAAAGAATCCCGCGTTGGTTATCCCATTGGAATCGGTTATCCCCCAGATTGGGGTGAACAGACGATTAGTATTCGTCCTGGAGACCGAACGAATTTACAAAAAAATATGACCCTTCATATCTTACCAGCACTATTTCAAGCTGACACAGGATTTGTCGTCAGTGAATCGATCAGAGTAACAGAAGATGGATCTGAACTTCTTACACACTTACCTCAAAATCTTGTTCATAAATAAGAAGAATGAATTAACCGAGATATACCATGTCATTAGAGAGGTGAAACGATGAGGAGTAAACCTGTATTAGAAGTGAAAAACCTAACGACATCATTCTTTACGGATGAAGGAACCATCCCGGCAGTAGATAATATCAGTTTTCATATTAATAAAGGGGAAATTCTAGGTGTTGTCGGTGAATCTGGGTGTGGAAAAAGCGTTACATCTTTATCGATCATGGGATTGGTTCCAAATCCTCCGGGAAAAATCGTAAGCGGTGAAATATTATTAAACGGTGAGGACCTAACGAAACTACCTAAAAAAAGAATGCGGCAGATTCGCGGAAATGATGTTGCGATGATTTTCCAAGAACCAATGACCTCTCTTAATCCCGTTTATACAATAGGCAATCAATTAGTTGAAGCCGTTCGACTTCATCAAAAAGTGGATAAAAAACAGGCTAGGAATCGGGCGATTGAAATTATGAAGCTTGTGGGTCTGCCGAGAGCGGAAGAATTAATTGATGAGTATCCCCACCAATTATCTGGTGGAATGAGACAACGTGTGATGATTGCAATGGCAATGGTATGTGAGCCTAAATTATTGATAGCGGATGAACCAACAACCGCACTGGATGTGACAATCCAGGCTCAAATATTAAGACTTATGAAAAGATTAAATGAAAACTATCAGACAGCCATCATGCTGATTACCCACGATTTAGGAGTCGTCGCGGAAGTCTGCAAAAGGGTAATTGTAATGTATGCAGGTAAGATTGTTGAGGAGGGGGATGTTGAATCGATTTATGAAAATCCAAAACATCCTTATACGATTGGATTAATAAAATCAGTTCCTGATGTCAATCAGAAGATAGACAAGCTATATTCCATCCCTGGTAATGTACCAAAGCCTGGATCCATCAAACAAGGATGTGCATTTGCAGCGCGCTGCGAATTTGCGATGAATCGCTGTTTTTCAGAAAATCCCCCATTACTTGATAGTGGTCAAGGACAGAGTGTCCGCTGCTTCTTACACGAAACAGTAGAGGATGTGAGCTACAGTGTCTGATACTTTACTAGAAGTTAAGAATCTAAGGAAGCACTTCCCGATTAAAGGAGGCATCATAGGTAAGCAAGTAGGCTCGGTAAAAGCCGTTGATGGTGTTTCTTTTCATATAAAAAAAGGGGAAACATTGGGATTAGTAGGTGAGAGCGGCTGTGGGAAATCCACTACTGGCCGGCTATTAATGAGATTACTAGAACCGACAGATGGTGAAATTTACTTTGAAGATCAGGATATTACAAGACTTTCAAGGAAAGAGATGAAAAGCCTTCGAAAAGAAATGCAAATGATTTTTCAGGATCCTTTTGCTTCATTAAACCCAAGACATACGGTAGAACGAATTTTATCAGAGCCCTTAATTGTACAGGGAATTGGCAGTGCGGAGGAGCGGAAAAGAAAGGTCAGAGAAATGCTGGAGGTCGTGGGCTTAAGCAGCTATCACGCCAAGCGTTATCCTCATCAATTCAGCGGAGGACAAAGGCAGCGGATTGGAATTGCCAGAGCATTAATGACAAGACCCAAATTAATCGTAGCGGATGAACCTGTTTCCGCACTAGATGTCTCGATCCAATCACAGGTTTTAAATCTCCTGCAGGAATTACAAAAGGAATTTGATTTGACGTACCTTTTTATTGCTCACGACCTAGGAGTTGTCAGGCATATTAGTGATCGGGTTGGCGTGATGTATTTGGGGCATTTAGTGGAACTGACCGAGAGTGAATGCCTTTATGAAAGCCCCTTGCATCCCTATACCAAAGCTCTATTATCAGCTGTACCAATTGCGGATCCGAAAGCTGTTAGAAATGAAAAAGAGATTTTAACCGGTGATATTCCAAGTCCTTCTAATCCTCCTAAAGGGTGTCCTTTTCATACAAGATGTCCTAAAGCCATGGATGTTTGTCAGTCACAGAGTCCTAAACTTCAGGAGGTTGAGCCATCTCATTATGTTGCTTGTCACCTTTATCATGATGGGGAACTGCAATAATAAATTATAAAAGATAGGGAGAGGGATTGATTAAATGAAAACTAGTCGGTTACTTTTTATTCTTCTGGGTGCTTTTTTACTATCTATTGCATTAGTGGGATGCTCAAAATCAGGAAAAGGAAATCAAGTTGACTCAAAAGCCCAAGAAGGTAAAAAGACCTTTGTCTTTGCCCGGGGCGGCGATTCGGTTTCTCTGGATCCATCAGAGGTTACTGATAGTGAATCGGAAAATGTCTCCCAAAGTATTTTAGAAACATTAGTGACATTTGCTGAAGGAAAAACAACGATTGCTCCACTATTAGCAACAAAATGGGAAGAAACCAATAATGGATTGACGTATACCTTTAAACTTCAGGAAGGTGTTAAATTTCAAGACGGGACAGATTTCAATGCAGATGCAGTCGTTTATAATTTTGAGCGTTGGATGAATGGAAAAGATGTTGCGAAATTCCCTGTGTATGGTTCTGTTTTTGGAGGGTTTAAGGGAGATGAGACTCATAACCTTCAATCTGTAGAAGCCGTGGATGCCACTACAGTGAAATTTACATTGAAACATGTTATGCCGACATTCTTAAAAAGCCTCGCCTTAACACCGTTCTCCATCTCAAGTCCAGCAGCAATAGAAAAATACGGTAAAGATTATAGCACCCATCCAGTGGGTACCGGTCCGTTTGTCTTCGATGAGTGGAAAAGAAACGATCGAATTGTTTTAAGTAAAAATAAAAATTACTGGGTAAAAGGTTATCCGAAAATGGATCAAGTTATTTTCCGGACAATTGGAGATAATACAGCTCGCTTAAATGCATTAATGAGTGGGGAAATTGATATGATGGACGGAGTAGATCCTGGAAATATTCAACAAATAGAAGCGGATAAAAATTTTAAGATTCTATCCAGGCCTTCTCTTAATATTGGATATTTAGGTTTAACAGTTACGAGAAAGCCCTTTGATAATAAGTTGGTTCGCCAAGCATTAAATTATGCCATTGATAAAGACGAAATGATTAAAGCATTCTTCGGCGGTCAAGCGATTCCAGCTAAAAACCCAATTCCACCAGCAGTCGAAGGATACAATGATGAAATTGCTGCCTATCCATACGATGTAAATA
The DNA here is from genome assembly GCF_023714155.1 of Neobacillus sp. MER 74. Taxonomy (NCBI): domain Bacteria; kingdom Bacillati; phylum Bacillota; class Bacilli; order Caryophanales; family Bacillaceae; genus Neobacillus; species Neobacillus sp. MER 74. The sequence goes on along the minus strand of NZ_JAMAUV010000015.1, from coordinate 81,460 downwards.
AGGCGAAAGCGCTCCTAGCTGAGGCGGGATTCCCTAATGGTTTTAATATGGAATTATGGGCAATGCCCGTCTCTCGTCCTTATATGCCTGATGCAAATAAAGTGTCAGTTTTCCTTCAATCAAGCTTTGCTAAGATTGGAGTCAAAGCAAAAATTGTTACTTACGAATGGGCGACATATTTAGAAAAAGCGAAAGCTGGGGAAGCAGATGCTTTCCTCCTTGGATGGACAGGTGCGAATGGTGATGCGGATGACTTCATTTACTCATTATGGCATAAAGACAATATCGGTAGCCTAAACTCAACTCGTTATTCAAATGATGAGGTAAACAAGACTTTAACTGAAGCAAGATCGATTACAGATGAAGGAAAACGGAACGAAATGTATCAGCATGTACAACAAATCATGCATGATGATGCCCCAATTATTCCTTTAGTGCATACAACACCGGTGTTAGCAGCAAGAGGTGATATTACTGGCTTTGATCCTCATCCGACAGGAAGAGTAATTACAACTAAAATTGATTTTAAATAATGGAATAGGCGGGAGGGTGGAGTGCCCTCCTGCTCAACTAATAATGAATATGTTAAGAGGTGATTACGATTATTTCTTATACCATACGGCGCCTATTAATGTTAATACCTGTCTTATTTGGGATGACCCTTATCGTATTTTTTATATTACGACTCATCCCCGGTAATCCTGCCCAATTAATTTTAGGTCAGCGAGCCACCAAAGAATCCCTTGCAAGCATGACCAGCCAATTAGGTTTGGATCAGCCATGGTATGTTCAATATTTTTCTTATATTAAGGGCCTGTTTACAGGTGATATAGGTACATCTATACGGACGGGAGTCCCAATAAGCCAGGAGATATGGCCATTTTTCATCGCTACGATCGAATTATCTGTTGCTGCTCTTCTCATTGCCATCATTATTGGGATGAATGCTGGCATAATTAGTGCCTGGTTTCAAAACTCATGGTTTGATTATACTGCTATGGTGATTGCTTTAATAGGGATATCGATGCCTATATTTTGGTTGGGATTAATGGATCAATGGTTTTTCTCAATTGACTTAGGCTGGCTGCCGTCTACAGGCAGAGAGAATGTTCGAGATCCTGTTATTCCGATTACTAATTTTTATTTAATAGATACCTTGATACAAGGGGATTTTAGTCAATTTAATGTTGTGGTAAAACACTTGATTTTGCCGGCATGTGCCCTTGGAACGATTTCCATGGCGATTATCGCTAGGATTACAAGGTCCAGCATGCTTGAAGTTATGCGCTCAGACTATATCCGTACGGCACAAGCTAAAGGAATGCGCATGTTTTGGGTAGTTTACAAACATGGATTAAAAAATGCATTAATCCCAGTACTTACTATTATAGGGATGCAAATGGGGATTTTATTAGGCGGTGCTGTTCTAACAGAGACGATTTTTGGCTGGCCGGGAATTGGCCGATATATTTATGAGGCGATTAATTTTAGGGATTATCCTGTTATTCAAACTGGTATATTAATCGTCGCTGCTTTCTTTGTTTTGATTAATTTAGTCGTGGACTTGTTGTATGCAGCCATTGATCCAAGAATTAAATATCATTAACCATTAGAATGGCAGGGATGTTCATGCAAGAGATAATAAAAACTCGGCAATTTAAGCAAGTAAAAGAGGTTGAGGGGATTCATTCCCCCTGGCTTGAGTCGTGGCGGAGGTTTAGAAAGAATAAGCTGGCGGTAATTGGTCTCGGGATCATATCGTTTTTTGTAATTATCGCTATTATTGCACCCGTGCTTGCACCAGAAGGAATTAATGACCAAAAACTAGCTGAAAGATTGCAATCTCCGTCAGCCGGCCATTGGTTAGGTACAGATGATTTTGGGCGGGACATATTATCGAGAATTATTTACGGTACAAGAATTTCTTTATGGATTGGGACTTTCTCTGTACTAGGCTCCATCATTGTAGGGAGTATTTTAGGTATATTGGCAGGTTATTATGGCCGCTGGGTGGATACACTTATTTCTCGCGCATTTGATATCATGCTTGCATTCCCAAGCATCTTGCTTGCGATTGCGATCGTAACCATCCTGGGCCCCTCATTATCCAATGCGTTAATTGCCATTGCTATTATCAATATACCGAACTTTGGCCGGCTCATTCGTTCGAAAGTTTTAAGTGTGAAACAAGAGGAATATATTATCGCTGCAAAAAGTATTGGAATGGGAGATTTACGAATTCTATTCCATCACGTATTACCTAATAGCATGGCACCAGTCATCGTTCAAGGGACACTTGCGATAGCAACATCAATCCTAGAAGCTGCTGCTCTTGGCTTCCTTGGTTTAGGTGCAGAAGCACCCAATCCCGAGTGGGGAAAAATGTTGTCTGATTCCAGACAGTTTATCACCCAAGCCCCATGGACAATGGTGTCACCAGGTATAGCTATTATGCTTGTCGTTATTGGTTTTAATCTTTTGGGAGATGGACTGCGAGATGCCCTTGATCCCCGAATGAAGCACTAGAAAGATAGAGTTTTACACAACTACTAGGATGATAGAAAGGAGTTTTTATTTTGTTACAAAATGGTGTTATTACTATAATGCAGAAGGCATTTGATTCCCTAGAAGGTATCTATTCGGAACTTGTTGAAATTCGAAGAGATTTACATATGAATCCTGAACTCTCTTTTCAAGAGAAACGAACTCCAGAATTCATTGCAAACTACTTAAAAGATTTAGGTTTAGAGGTAAGAACCGGTGTTGGCGGAAATGGAGTAGTAGGGTATTTAAAGGGCGGCAAGCCTGGGAAGACCATTGCTCTTAGGGCGGATTTTGATGCGCTGCCCATCGATGATGAAAAGGATGTTCCCTATAAATCAAAAGTACCCGGTGTCATGCATGCTTGTGGACACGATATTCATACTGCCGCCTTACTCGGAGTAGCAAAAACATTAAGTAAAGTGAAAGATGAAATAAAAGGAACAGTCGTCTTTCTCCATCAGCATGCCGAAGAATTGAGTCCAGGCGGTGCCGTCGGCATGATCGCAGATGGATGTTTGGAGGGAGTCGATGAAGTTTATGGTGCACATGTGGAAGTGAATTTTCCAATTGGAACCGTAGCATTGAATGATGGATATGTACATGCGGCATCGGATGCCTATGATATTACCATTTATGGTAAGGGTGGGCATGGGGCAGAACCACATCGTTGTATTGATCCAGTCGTCATCGGCAGCCATCTTGTTATCGACTTACAGAACATTGTGAGCAGACGGATTGACCCTCTGCATCCAGCAGTAGTCACAGTTGGAGCTTTCCATAGCGGGAATGCCCATAATGTCATCCCGGATAAAGCCTATTTAAAGGGTACCGTAAGAACGTACGATAAAGATGTTAGACTACAAGTCGAGAAAGAGCTTAACCGGATTGCAGAGCAAACAGGAGCAAAGCATGGCGCTAAAATCGATGTAAAGTACACAAAGGGTTATATCTCCTTGTATAACCACCCGAAGGAAACAGCCTTCATTAAAGAACTTTCTATCGATATTTTCGGGGAAGAAAATGTGGTTGTTAAACCCGCTGATATGGGTGGAGAAGATTTTGCCTATTACGTTGACGCGGTTCCCGGAACATTCTTTTGGGTAGGGGGAGGAAATCCGGACTTAAATGCCGTGTATCCTCATCATCATCCGAAATTTGATGTAGATGAAAGGTCAATGATAAATATCGGGAAAATCTTTATTTCAGCGATATTAAGCAACTAACCATCGATTTTTTTATAAATTTAGTTTAAATTAATAGGTAGAAGTAATGTGAGAAAATTTAGGTAAAGATGGTGAAATGGATTGAATGATGAACTCAAGAGGGTGAGAGACCAAATAATTGATCATAACTCAGATCATCAGACATTATTCTCCATGCCTCATACCGTTAGACGTTTAATGTCTGTGATGTATTATTTTGAAAAACCGATGACTTTAGATGATATGACAGAACTGTTAGGCATGAGTAAAGCAAGTATGAGTATTGCTGTAAGAGAACTGGATGAAATGGGCTTAGTAAAAAAGGTTTGGAAAAAGGGAGAACGAAAGGATATCTACCAGGTTGAAGAAGACAATTATGACAGTTTTATCAAATTCTTTTGTTATCATTGGCGGAAATCCGTCTTTCCACAAACCACTGCACTGAAAAAGTTTATTGATGAATTAAATGAGATAAAGGAAAAAGGCGATCTAGATGAGGAATCGAAAGAGTTAATTGAGAAGGACTTAAATAAGCTTCATTCTGGTTTGGAGTATCTTGATTGGCTTAATCGTCTAATCCAATCGTTTGAATCACATGAGATTTTTGATTTTATTCCAAAAGTGGGAGTAGATGAAAAAATATTGAAATAATGTTTTGATCTTATTTACCTTAAGATATTTTTCCCCTGAGAAAAATAGCGATGTATAAGGTACATTTTAAAGCACAAAAAAGAGATTGGAAAATTCCAATCTCTTTTAATTTACAGTCTTAATAGACGATAACCGGCTCGTATGTGCTGAGATTATTATATACGGTACTCATAGCACTTGGCGGTGTATTAACGCAGCCATGCGATCCTGCATTTAAGTAGGCATTACTTGCCCAGTTTGATCGAAAGCCGGCATCGTGAAATCCTTGTCCATCATTCGTAAAAGGTGCCCAATAATCAACTTGTACTTCATAACTCGGTTTTCCTCCGAGCTCTCTGCCTGTTAGTGTGGCAGGTGTTCGTTTATAGAGGATATACCACACTCCTTTTGATGTATCATTCCCAGTGCTGTGTTTACCAGTAACGACATTCGTTGTGATGACTAATTTACCCTTTTTGTAAATCCAAATACGCTGTTCGGCAATCGAAACTTCCGCATATGTATCACCGATGCCATTGTTTGTTGTGGTATCGTATCCGTAGCCTTCACCACTCCAGCCATGTCCGACCGTATTAGATGCAGAAACGGAGGTCGTTCCTTTTTCAAAAGCGGACTTTACCTGTTTGGTTTCTTTAGCCACGTCTAATGCCCAGCCATAACCTTGTCCTTTAACTGAAATGACTGAACCTGAATGGGTTTTAAATTTAAAATTTTTATCTAATGTGGATTGAGACTCATTTATTTCTTCGATTTTCTTTTTAAGAACACCTTTGTCAATCTTAACCTTCATGTCTTTTGAAACCGTAGCATTTTTTATTAATTCGCTGCCTTTTAAAGAATAAACCTTGTCCTGGACTTTGTACTCAACGGTTTGTTGAAGAAGATCCTGCAGCTTTTTCTCTTCATTTTTGACAATCTGACTGTCTTCTTTAATTGGCTGGATGTATACAGGGCTCAAATGGATTTCACTAGTATATCCATGCTTATCGAAGTCTTTTAAAAGACTGGCAACATCATACTGCTCACCATTCTTACTTTTTGAAATGATGACTGTACCTTCTTTCAAAATGGCCTTTGCATCTTTAGGTGGAGTTAAGTTCTTATTCATTTTTACAAGCTTCTCTTCAACTTGTTTCTTCATTTCTTGGCTTCGATACTGATCGATGTTACTCGGCAATAAGGAATATTCTTTCACCTTTGAAGAGGGAAAAATTGACCATTGGCTTTTTAATAACTTTTTAACACCTGGCAGATCTTCCTCTGTAAATTCCATCTTCGTATCTTTTCCATCTAAAATTTGTTGTTGTCCAACGTAGACCTTATTTGTTAAGATAGACGATTTTAATTTATTGAGTGCTTCATCAGGAGTTAATCCTCCGACATTTGTGCCATTAATTTCAATATGTGAATTAAAGTAATTTGCCTGATAATAGCTGATTGCCGCAAATATGATTGCGATGATAACGATTATACCGGTTGTGATAAATTTCCAGTTCTTATACCATTTCGTTGATTTCGACTGGCGTTGACCTATTTCTCCTACTGATTCTTTTGCCACATTTTCCACAAATATTCCCCCCAAATTACCTAACAACCCAGCTTTCGACGTCCTTCGACTTTTAAGCCTTTGGTTCTGCATCCAAACTTCAATATATTATATTATACTTAAATTTTAATACTATTCTACTAGATTTTATAGTGTGAACTTTGTCACATTTTGTCTAAGAGTGAAATTTTATATGTCTGAAAATTCAAAACACTAGCCTTGCTCGCCAAAAATCTCCATGATATAGTAAATGTATGGAAATACGGAGTTTACCCTTATAATTCTAATGTAAAAGGGGAAATATGGAAAGGAAACTAAATCAATATGAAACTAGTAAATTATAAAGTGAATTCGAATGATCCATCTAAATTTGGTGTGAAGACAGATTCCGGCATTGTCGACATTGCCAAGGCTTGGAAAGCTGCTAATGAATCCTATTCAATTCCTCTTACTTTAGAGGAGTGGTTGCAAGCGGATGAGAACTCTAAAAAACTTTTTCAAGATTTCGTTCACTCAAACAAGGATTTCAGCACTTTCACCCTGGCAGAGAATCAGGTTCAATATGGTCCATGTGTACCGAAAAGTGCAAAAATTATTTGTGTGGGCCTAAATTATCGGAAGCATGCAGAAGAATCAAATATGGAACCGCCTAAAACGCCTGTACTTTTTAACAAGTATGGCAACTCCCTAGCTGGTCATGGAGACAAAGTTGAGATTCCCGCAGATGCGAAGCAAGTTGATTTTGAAGCAGAACTTGGCATAGTGATTGGAAAAAAAGCCAAAAATGTATCAAGGGAACGTGCACTAGATTATGTGGCAGGGTATTGCAATGCTAATGATTTATCCGCAAGGGACCTTCAATTCCGTACGAATCAATGGCTATTAGGAAAAGCAATTGATGGGTTTTGTCCGGTTGGGCCGTATCTTGTGACTGCAGAGGAAGTCGGCAATCCAAACCAGTTGAAAATTGAAACGATTGTAAATGGTAAGGTAAGGCAATCTTCCAATACTGCTGACATGATTTTTTATTGCGATGAGATTATTAGTTATATTTCCAACTATATAACCCTAGAGCCGGGTGATTTGATTATCACTGGAACACCTGAAGGAGTCATACTTGGACTACCGGAGCATGAACAGGATTGGCTGTCAGCAGGAGATGAAATAACCATTAGGATAGAAAAACTTGGTGAGCTGACAAACCAGATGACATTACCATTGGTAAAAAAAATGAAGTAAAAAAGCATTCAACAATGTAATAGGGGACTTTTAAGAGAATGCTGGGCAAAATAAAAGGGAGAAGTGCATTACTCGCACTTCTCCCTTTTTCTACTATTCTATTAAGCTAGTCTCATTTTAAAATCTTGATAGCCAAATTGCTGCACAACCTGACAATCCCCATCTTTATCTTGAACAGCGATGGCAGGTAATGGCATCCCGTTAAACGTGGTGTTTTTGACCATTGTATAGATCGCCATATCACCGAAAACTAAGCGATCACCGCTCTCTAATGGCTGATCAAAAGAATAATCGCCGATCACATCTCCTGTAAGACAGGTTTGCCCGCCAAGACGATATGTATATGGCTTTTCTCCAGCTTCTCCTGATCCAAAAAGAGGAGGACGGTAAGGCATTTCCAAGACATCAGGCATATGGCAGGTAGCAGAAGTGTCAAGAATCGCAATCTCTAATCCGTTTTGATGTAAATCAAGTACGGAGGTAATTAAGTACCCGGCATTAAGAGCAATTGCTTCTCCAGGCTCAAGGTAAACCTCTAAACCGTATTTATCCTGCATTCTTTTAATGCACGCTTCCAGCCGCGGAATGTCATAATCTTCTCTTGTGATATGATGACCACCGCCAAAGTTGATCCATTCCATTTGCGGAAGAAACTCACCAAACTTTTCTTCGACCGCATTAAGTGTCGTTTCTAAGTCATCAGAGTTTTGCTGACAAAGGGTATGAAAATGCAGCCCTGAAACACCCTCCAGCAAATCGGGACGAAAGTGTTCTATCGTGACACCGAACCTTGAACCTGGTGAACAAGGGTCATAGATTTCATGTCCTACTTGAGTAGAACATTGCGGATTGATGCGTAAGCCAACTTTTCTGCCAGCTTGAAGTGCTTTATCTTTAAATTTCTCCAATTGTGAGAAAGAATTGAAAATAATATGATCGCAAATTGAGATAATCTCATCGATTTCATCTGCACGGTAGGCAGGGGCAAAGACATGATTCTCTTTGCCCATTTCCTCGTAACCTAGTCGTGCTTCGTACAAACCGCTTGCGGTTGTTCCACTTAGATACTCCCCAATAAGAGGGTAGAATTTTGTCATCGAAAATGCCTTTTGCGCTAAAACAATCTTAGCACCTGTGCGTTTCATGACACCGTTTAGGATTTTGAGATTTTTTTCCACAAGGCCTTCATCAACGACATAACACGGTGTTGGTAATTCTTCAAACCGCATCTTAACGAACAAGCTCCAACTCTTTTGCTTCTTCAGGCAATGCATCAACAAGCACAGGATTAAAATCTTCTACCCATGGAAGGCCCCATTTGTTTAACTCTTCCATGAATGGATCTGGATCAAATTCTTCAATATTGAATACGCCTGGTTTATTCCATTTGCCAGTCATAATCATTGCAGCACCAATCATTGCAGGAACACCTGTTGTATAAGAGATGGCTTGAGAGCCGACTTCTCTATAGCACTCTTGGTGGTCACAAACATTGTATACATAATAGGTTTTATCTTTTCCGTCTTTTTTCCCTTTGAAGATACAGCCGATGTTGGTTTTACCAACTGTACGTGGACCAAGGGAAGCTGGGTCTGGTAATACAGCCTTCAAGAATTGAAGTGGAATGATTTGTTGTCCTTCAAATTCAATTGGCTCGATAGAAGTCATTCCCACGTTTTCAAGGGCTTTTAAGTGTGTAATATAACTTTGGCCAAATGTCATGAAGAAACGGATACGCTTAATCCCTGGGATATTTTGCGCAAGAGATTCAAGCTCTTCATGATATAGCAAATACATATCCTTTTGACCAACTTCAGCGAAGTTATATTCGCGTTTGATTTCCATTGGCTCGGTTTCAACCCATTCGCCGTTTTCCCAGTATCTTCCGTTAGCAGAAACCTCACGGATATTGATTTCAGGATTAAAGTTAGTTGCAAATGGATAGCCATGGTCACCGCCATTGCAGTCAAGAATGTCGATATATTCGATTTCATCAAAATAATGCTTTAGAGCGTAAGCGGAGAATACACCTGTTACACCAGGGTCAAAGCCGCTGCCTAAAAGAGCTGTGATTCCAGCTTTTTCAAAACGCTCGCGGTATTCCCACTGCCATTTATATTCAAATTTAGCGGTATCTTCTGGCTCATAGTTTGCTGTGTCCATATAGTGTGTCTTTGTTGCAAGACAAGCATCCATAATTGTTAAGTCCTGGTATGGTAAAGCTAGGTTCATTACGATATCTGGTTTTACTTCATTGATTAAGGCAATTAATTCATCTACATTGTCAGCATCTACTTGTGCAGTCGTGATTTTTGTTTTACCGCCATCTAATTTCGCTTTTAATTCATCACATTTCGATTTTGTACGACTCGCGATGCAAATCTCTTCAAATACTTCACTGTTTTGTACACATTTATGAATTGCTACTGATGCCACGCCGCCGGCGCCAATAATAAGTGCTTTTCCCATTCTCTTAATCTCCTAACTGGTTAATTTTTTTTTAATGCAGAGAGAAATTGAATTCCTCTTAAAATTTCACAACAAAAAAAGCAAGTGAATCATAACGCATAACCGCGCACAACACTTGCTTTAGATATAATCATCAATATTAAAAAAGCATACGTATACCGTAATAGAAATCATACCACTACGATAAAGGTCCTTATAAAATCAGTAAGGAAGCTCTATAATATTCAAAATATATCTTATTAGGATCAGAGTCTATATAGCAAATAATTACTTTTACTACTCTTATTGACCGTTTCACAAGTTGTGTGCATATGCACTGGTTGTAAAGTAACCAACTTATAAAATTTGAGCTTTTAACTCAATCAATAAGGCAACTAAAGTTGCCATTCGGCATTTGACCCGGCTGTCCGTATGGCCTTAACTTCTTGAAGGAAGTGGTCAAAAATTATCTGCTTGGAAAGATCCAGACATATTGAATAACAGCTTTCCAATTTACGCACCTTCAATAATATCAGCAACTATTATAAATGGCAATAAAAAATTCAAAAAAAATGTCGGAAAATATTAGTAGGGAAACCAGTGCATGGTTATTGGGCCATTTAATAGTGGCAAGTGATCTAAAAAACTCCCAAAGATTAAAAAAACTGACCCCTTTATGAGGGTCAGTGGTCAATCTACTTATTTATTCCCATAAGGGTCAATCGTTTGAATCGTTCCATCCTCGTTATATTTTAGTTCCGTGTATTTCACAGAACGCTTATGATTCACGCCATCTGATAACGAGCAATCATGATAGAACAGATACCATTTATCATTAAACTGGACAATCGAATGATGTGTGGTCCAGCCAATTACAGGTGTAAGAATTGTCCCTTTGAACACAAATGGACCCTGTGGATTATCACTTACAGCATAAACAATTTTATGCGTGGTACCAGTAGAATAGGATAGATAATAAAGATCATTGTATTTATGAACCCATGGTCCTTCAAAATATCTTCGGTCCTCATCACTTGCAAGAATTGGATTACCGTTCTCATCGACAATGGAAATTTCTTTTGGTTCGCTTTTAAAAGTAAGCATATCGTCGCTTAGTTCAGCTACTCTTGGTCCTAAAGCAGGTTCTGCAGCGGCTGGACCTTCAGCATCTGGGATAAAAGTTCCTGTCTGCCATTTTTCTAATTGTCCTCCCCAAAGCCCGCCAAAATAAACATATGCTTTGTCATCTTCATCCACCAAGACAGCGGGATCAATGCTGAAGCTGCCTGGTATATAATTTTCTTCTGGTGTAAAAGGTCCAGCCGGATTAGGGCTAGTTGCGACGCCAATTCTGAAAATCCCCTCTTTATCTCTTGCAGGGAAAAATAAATAATACGTGTTATTTTTGTAAGCAGCGTCTGGTGCCCAAAGTTGTTTACTTGCCCAAGGGATATCTCTTAAATGAAGAGCTTCCCCGTGGTCTACACATGGTGCACCTGCGTCATCCATGGATAAAATATGGTAATCTTCCATCTTATATTGGTCACCATTATCATTAGATGGCTCATCGTGATCAAGGTCATGAGAAGGATAAATATAAAGCTTACCTTCAAAGACATGTGCGGAAGGATCTGCTGTAAAAATATGCGTAACTAATGGTTCATTGGGCTTTGAGTTTTTCATCATCATATCTCCCCATCAAATAATTTAGAAACATACCATGTTATTATATCCGAAGTTAGATGACTTTGTATATCCAAACAACTAACTTTTTTATTAGCCCATGCTTTTTATTAGTTTTTAACTATTAAGAAAAATCATTCATATCCATATCTCATTTGTTCCGATAGTTCATTACAGGATGTTTTAAGAAGATCAATAAATATCTGCAGCTCCGGATCGTTTACACGAGAAATTAAAGTGGAAATACTAATTGCAGCCAGGACCCGGCCCTTCCCGTTGAATATGGGTACAGCAGCACAACGAACACCTTGCTCGTTTTCTTGTTCATCTACTGCATAGCCCTGCTCCGTGACTTTTTCAATTTCTTTTCGAAAAACAGCTTCATTGATGATCGTATTTGCAGTTTGATACTGGTAGTTATAATTTTTTAATAAGTGCTCCAATTCATTAGGGGGTTGATAGGCTAAAAGTACTTTTCCAATCGCAGTAGAGTGGAGGGGGAGTCTTCGGCCAATACGAGAATAACGAATAATTGATTGTTCCCCTTCTACTTTATCTATATACACGCCTTCCCGACCATCCAATATCCCCAGGTGTACTGTTTGCCCCGTTTTTGCAGAAAGATCGAGAAGGTATTTTTTTGCCGTTTTTCTTATATCCATATTGCTGATGACTAAATTCCCTCGTTCAGCTAGTTTCAATCCTAATCTATATTTACCATTATCTGGATTTTGGTCGATATAGGAATACTCATGTAGTGTTTTTAGTAGGGAGTGTACAGTACTTTTATGCAACCCCATCTTTTCACTAATTTCGGTAATTTTTAGCTCCGACTTATGCTCATCAAATAAATCTAGAATCTTCAGAGCCCGTTCAACAGATTGAATAATAGGCATAAATAACTCCTTTTTGTTTTATATTGTAAAATTATATCTTATTATAACAAACATTATGGATTAATAAATGTGGATAAAAAATTTTGAAAAAACAATTTTTAGGTTGTAATGGAATAGGCACAATAAATAAAGATATGATATAATCAAATCACAGCCAAATAATAAAACTTAGTTTTATATTATAAAACTATAGGTGTACATAAAATCATTACTTGGTAGTAAATAAATTCCTCGGAGGTTACTATGTCATTAAATTCAATATTTGACGAAGGAAATCAATCCCTTTATAGCATAAAGACTCATGGCGCAGGGCCGGAAGGTTCACTTCCACTGACGCCCGAAATGTTAAGAGAACTTCCAAGCGGTGATATTTTTGGTATGACCCAAAATGCCGGAATGGGCTGGGAACCTTCCAAGCTCCTTGGAAAACAGGTGCTGATTATCGGAACATTGGCAGGAATTCGGGATCATGATGGCACTCCCATTGCATTAGGATATCATACTGGAAACTATGAACTAGGATTGCAAATGAGGGCTGCTGCTGAAGAAATTACTAAGCAAGGAGGCGTCCCATTTGCCAGTTTTGTAAGTGATCCATGTGATGGCCGCTCTCAAGGGACAACAGGCATGTTTGACTCCCTTCCATATAGGAATGATGCAGCCCTTGTGATGAGACGCCTAATCCGGTCCATCCCGACAAGACGGGCCGTTATAGGTGTTGCCACCTGTGATAAGGGTCTCCCGGCCGTGATGATTGCCCTGGCATCCATGCATAATCTTCCAACCGTCCTCGTTCCGGGAGGTGCAACACTTCCGCCTACAGATGGGGAAGATGCGGGCAAGGTTCAAACGATTGGTGCAAGGTTTTCAAATGGTGAGCTTTCATTGGAGGATGCCGCAAGACTTGGTTGTGTGGCATGTGGCTCATCCGGTGGTGGTTGTCAGTTCTTAGGAACTGCTGGAACCTCACAAGTGGTTGTGGAAGCACTGGGATTGGCACTGCCGCATTCTGCTTTATCACCGTCTGGCCAGCCTGTTTGGGAAGAAGTCGCGAAACAGTCAGCACGGGCAGCGTTGGAATTGGAAAAGAGAAACATTACTACTAAGGATATTATTACAGATAAAGCAATTGAAAATGCAATGGTGCTTCATGCGGCATTTGGCGGTTCAACCAACTTGCTGCTGCATCTTCCTGCTGTTGCACATGCTGCCGGCTGCAAAATTCCTACTGTAGATGATTGGGAAAGAATTAATAAATTGGTGCCTCGCTTAGTAAATGTATTGCCAAATGGTCCGGATAATCATCCAACCGTTCGTGCTTTCTTAGCTGGAGGAGTACCTGAAGTTATGCTTCATCTAAGGAAATTAGGCCTGTTACATGAAGATGTTCTTACGGTGACAGGGGAAACTCTCGGAGCAAACCTTGATTGGTGGGAAACCTCAGAAAGACGTGCGAAATTTAGACAACTATTGGTGGAACATGATGGAATTCAACCAGATGAGATCATCATGAGTCCAATTCAATCAAAACAACGAGGATTAACCTCAACAGTTACGTTTCCGAAAGGTAACATTGCACCTGAAGGTTCTGTCATAAAATCAACTAGCATTGATCCTTCCGTGGTCGGAGAAGACGGCGTTTATCGTCATACTGGTGAAGCAAAGATTTTTACTTCTGAAAAAGCAGCGATCAGGGCGATTAAAACAGGCGGAATCGAAGCAGGTGACATCATGGTTGTTATGGGTGGAGGACCATTAGGGACTGGAATGGAAGAAACGTATCAATTAACGTCTGCATTAAAACACTTATCTTATGGGAAACATGTTTCCTTACTTACAGATGCACGTTTTTCAGGCGTTTCAACTGGGGCATGTATCGGACATATTGGGCCAGAAGCGTTGGCAGGGGGACCAATTGGTAAATTACGTGATGGAGATGTAATTGAAATTATTATTGACAGAGAACAATTGGTCGGTACTGTTAACTTTATCGGGACAAAGGACAATAGATTGTCGATTGAAGAGGCAACTAGAGTATTAGATGAACGTGGGACACATCCAAGCGTTAAGCCAGATCCTGGCTTACCGGATGATACTCGATTATGGGCTGCACTTCAATCCGCGAGTGGAGGAACTTGGCGAGGTAGTGTTTATGATACTGATCGAATCATTGAAGTATTGAATGCAGGCATGAAAGCATTAGCGGACCAAAAAAAAGAAAAAAGTGTGATTAAGTAATTTTTAAGAGAGTAAAAATTTCATTAGATGTATTATAGCTCATTAAACAAATATTTTTATCTTAGCGGGCTCAGGTAAAATTAGAGCCTGCTGGGTATCCAAGGAGAGAGATTCATTGAAAAAAGCACAATTTCTAACGCCGGTTGTTACTGCTTTTACTGCTGAGGGCAAATTGGACCATCAGGCTAACAAAAATATCTATGATTTTTTAATTAATGGGGGAGTAGACGGTTTAGTCATTATGGGCAGTACTGGAGAGTTTTTCGCCATGAATGATGCCGAGAAGAAAGAATTGATCGACCTTGTGGTTAACCATGTGAATCATCGGACCAAAGTGTATATTGGGACTTCGTGCATGACGGTGGAAGATACGATACAGCTTTCCAACTATGCAATTGATGCCGGTGCGGATGGTGTTATGATTATCAGTCCATATTATTTTTCACTTTCGGATGAAAGTGTTGAGTACTATTACGATCAGGTTGCCGATTGGGTAAATGGTGATATTTATTTGTATAATTTCCCTGCAAGGACAGGCCATGACTTGTCTCCGCAAGTGACTCTCAATCTCTTGAGGAAACATAAGAATATTAAAGGATATAAAGATACTGTCACGGAAATGACGCATACAAGAGAATTGATTCAAACGGTGCGGGACGAATTCCCTGAATTTATTGTCTACTCCGGATTTGATGAAAACTTTGCCCATAATATACTTTGTGGTGGTAATGGCTGTATTGGGGGGCTCTCCAACTTATATCCAGCAGTATTTTCTGAGTGGGTAAAGGCCATCAACTTGCGTGACCTGGAAAAAGTGGCTGAAATCCAAAAGATTGTCGATAAAATGATGGGGCTATACGATATTGGGACTCCGTTTATCCCGATTATGAAGCAAGCGATGGTTCTTCAAGGGATTGAATTAGAGGGATATTGTCAAAAACCGCTTATCTTGCCAAATGACAAACAAATAGAGTCCATCAATCTGCTTTTGCAAGAATTAGATGCATTGATTGTTCAAGTTATTCCTAATTATAACGGGGTTTTAGTTTAAATTCGTAAATAATAGGTTAGAAAATATGTCCTAAGTAGGAATAGATTTCCTTGGTGTAAGGTGTTATAATCTAGCTAAATAAGGTTATATTATAAAATTGTATTTTATAATATAAAACTATTTTGTGTTCTATTCATATTGCACTGGCAGAAAGCCCTTTCTTAGCCAGTGCAGGCACACATAAATAGAGTAAAAGGAGTGAAGTGGAAGGTACAAGGGATACAAAGCACAACGGTCCTGCATTGTGGCGTGAAAATGCCATGGAAGGAAATCCATAAAGGTTTTTATCCAGTTTGGTAGATTGGATAATAATATTATCATAACTTTGTTTATAGGACCAACAAACTAAGAGTTTGTAAATAATAATTAAAAGGGGAATCAGAATGAATACAAGTGTTGCTCAGCAATTAACAGTAGTTCAACCCGAAAAGATCAAAATGAAGGAAAAGATTGGCTATGGTACGGGTGATTTGGCTTGTAACTTCATTTATCAAACGGTAAGCAGCTATCTATTATTTTTCTATACTGATGTTTTTGGAATAACAGCAGCAGCTGCTGGATTAATGTTCCTAGTTGTTCGGTTAGTTGATGCGGTTCTCGATCCATTTATTGGAGCAGTTATAGATAAGACCAAAACAAAATACGGAAGATTTCGTCCCTATCTTTTATACGGTGCCTTTCCATTTGCGGGTGTAGCGATTCTCTGTTTTACAACTCCAGGATTTTCTGATCCTATGAAACTTGTGTATGCATATGTAACTTATATTTTATTATCGATTACGTATTCAGTGATTAACATTCCTTATGCAGCGCTTACTTCAGCCATAACTCAAGATAACAAAGAAGTCGTTAGCTTGACTTCAGTCCGGATGCTGTTCGGAAACACAGGTGGATTGATCGTTTCCTTCGGTGTACCCCTTTTAGCCGGAATCTTCACAAATATGACTGGAGAAACGGGCTCAGGATGGCAAATCACCATGACAATCATGGGGATTTTAGGAGCTTTTTTGTTGATATACAGCTTTTATAACACAAAGGAACGTGTTCCGCTTAATCATTCAAAAGAAGCAGAGATTAACTTTAAAGATATCTGGATTCAATTAAAAACAAATCGTCCACTATTAATCGTTTGCTTTTTCTTTATACTTAATTTTGGTGTAAACTCCATTGTTAACTCTGTTGGAATTTATTATGTCACGTATAACGTTGCCAGACCGGAATTAGTAAAATGGTATGGTTTAATGGGAACGCTTCCTGCACTTATCCTTATGCCATTAATGCCATTAATGTACAAATGGATGGGTAAGAAAAAGCTATTATTTACAGCTTTATCATTAAAGGCAATCGGCTTAATAGCTCTTTTCCTTATTCCGCCAACCATGGTTCCATTTGTATTTGCAGGACGTTTAATTGCAGCACTAGGTACAATAACTGCAGGTGCATTTACATGGGCGTTAATCCCTGAAACCATCGATTTTGGCGAATATAAGACTGGTAAACGTGCAAGCGGTGTCATTTATGCGTTGGTTGGATTCTTCTTCAAGTTTGGTATGGCAATTGGAGGAATTGTTCCAGGATTAATTTTGGCTAAATTCGGTTATGTTGCTAATCAAGCCCAAACTCCAGAAGCATTAAATGGTATTTTGATTACCATGACTGTCATTCCGGCCGTATTTGTTATCATCGAGCTAGTTGCCATCTTCTTATATAAATTGGATGAAAAGGAACATAAACGAATTCTTAATGTATTAAAAACGAGAGGATGATCACAATGAAAATCCAAAATCCTGTATTAAAAGGTTTTAATCCAGACCCTAGCATTTGCAGGGTCGGGGATGATTATTATATCGCGGTATCTACCTTTGAATGGTTCCCTGGGGTACAAATCCATCATTCTAAGGATCTAGTAAACTGGCATCTTGTATCACGTCCATTAAACCGGGTTTCCCTTATTGATATGAAAGGGAACCCCAATTCCGGCGGAGTGTGGGCACCATGCTTAACCTATGCTGATGACAAATTCTGGTTGATTTATTCCGATGTGAAACAACATTCGGGTGCGTGGAAGGACACTCATAATTACTTGACTACTTGTGAAACGATCGATGGCGATTGGAGCGACCCGATCTATTTGAATAGTTCAGGTTTCGATCCTTCCTTATTCCATGATGTGGATGGGAGAAAATACATCATCAATATGCTTTGGGACCAAAGAACGTATAAACACTCTTTTGGGGGAATTGTCTTACAAGAATATTCTCATCAGGAAGGTCGTTTAATTGGAAAGCCGAAAGTGATTTTTGAAGGAACCGACATTAGACTGACTGAAGGACCGCATTTATATCATATCAATGGTTATTACTATCTGCTGACAGCAGAGGGTGGAACGAGATATGCTCATGCAGCAACACTAGCAAGATCAAAAAATATTGAAGGACCTTATGAGTTGCACCCAGATCATCCATTCCTTACTTCCTGGCATGATCCTAGAAATCCTTTGCAAAGATGCGGACATGCCTCTATTGTTCAAACACATACAGATGAATGGTATTTAGCGCATCTCACTGGCAGACCGCTGCCTAAAGATGATAAACCGGTACTTGATTATCGAGGTTTTTGTCCACTGGGGAGAGAGACGGCCATTCAAAAACTTGAATGGCGAGACGGCTGGCCATACGTTGTGGGAGGAAAACAAGGCTCTGTTGAAGTAGAAGCACCAAAGATGGAAGAAGTTAAATGGGAAAGAGATTATGACGAAGTTGATCACTTTGACAGCCCAACATTGAATCATCATTATCAGTCCTTAAGGATTCCATTAACAGATGATATTATGTCCTTAACTGACAGACTGGGGAATTTACGCCTTTATGGAAAAGAGTCATTAACGTCATGCTTTACGCAAGCCCTGGTTGCCCGTCGCTGGCAGTCCTTCCATTTTGAAGCTGGTACAGCGGTTTCCTTCCAGCCAAATACATTCCAACAGGCTGCAGGCTTGGTTTGCTATTATAATACAGAAAATTGGACATCTGTTCAAATTACCTGGAATGAAGAAAAGGGCCGGATCATTGATATCATGAATTGTGATAATTTTGCTTTCACACAACCGCTTCAAGGGTCAGAAATTCAAGTTCCAGAATCGGTTGAGTATGTTCATTTAAAAGTTAAAGTCAAAAAACATACCTTTCAATTCGCTTATTCTTTTGATAACCAAACTTGGACGGATATACCTGTCACCTTTGAATCTTATAAACTATCGGACGAATATGTCCGGCTTAATGGATTTACGGGAGCATTTGTTGGTATGCATTGTCAAGATACAAGCGGAACAAGTCAACCTGCTGATTTTGACTATTTTTCATATAAAGAAATTTAGTACATTGCATTGAAGGGAAGGGAATAGTTATGGACTTGCTTCAAGTAAAAAATGAAAAAATTACTGATTCTACTGGTAATACCATTCAACTAAGAGGCACATGTATTGGCGGATGGATGAATATGGAAGACTTTATTAATGGCTATACCGGGACGGAGCACGCTCTTCGTCATACTGTTGCAGAAGTGATTGGTAAAGAAAAAGCTGAATTTTTATTTGACCGGATGCTGCATTACTTTTTCGGTGAAGATGATATTCAGTTTATTAAAAGCTGGGGAGCAACTACCATACGCATTCCTTTAAATTATCGTCATTTTGAGGATGATGAGGCACCCTTTACTTACAAGGAATCAGGATTTAAACGCCTAGACAAGATCATTGATTTATGCGAAAAGTATGGGCTTTACGTTATACTTGACCTTCATGCTGTGCAGGGCTTCCAAAATACTCACTGGCATTCCGATAATGATGTACGTCATAGTTTTTTCTGGCATGATAAAACGTATCAAGACAGATTTGTCTCTTTATGGGAAGAGTTTGCTCGACGTTACAAAGGAAGAGGAGTTATTGCTGGGTATAATGTTATGAATGAACCATGTGTGAATACACCTCATGGCGATTTCCCACATACATTCTTTGGCAATTATCAACCGGACTGGGACAGGATGAATCGTATTTATCGACGCGTCGTTGAAGCAATTCGCGCAATCGACCCAGACCACATTATTTTCCTAGAGGGGGATAACTATTCAAAGCTGTTTGCTGGTTTAGAGGCTCCCTTTGCAAAAAATCTTGTATACAGCAGCCATAACTATACGGCAGCCGGTTTCGGGCCAGGGGCTTATCCAGGAGTAGCTGACGCGAAGACAGCCCGTGTAGAAAGTGGAAAGTATTGGGATAAGGCTGTCCAAGAGGAAGTATTTTATGATCATCAAGGTACAAAGTTTGCACAAAAATATCATGTGCCTTTATGGGTAGGGGAATTCGGTTCCGTTTATAATGGACCAGAAAATGAAATTAGGGATCGTCTGGGTGCGATGGATGACCAACTTAGTATCTTTGAAGAATTTGGAGCACATTGGACCACTTGGACGTATAAAGATGTCGGTGTAATGGGATTAGTGACACTTGATCCAGAATCGGAATACATGCAGAAGCTTTCTTCCATTTTTAAAATGAAACATGCATTAAATACGGACGATTGGATGATTTGGCTGCCAGGCTTTAAGGCAAGACAATCTGTTGAGGAATTAGCTAACCATTTGGAAGAGGTGGTCAATCCGGAAATGTCTCACGCGTATAATCTTTCCAGTCTTTCTCAAGTCATTCTGACTGTCTATGCCGGCGCACTAATCCAGCCAGAGTACGCAAAGATTTTTAAAGAACTTTCTGAGGAAGAAATTGACCTGATCATGCAATCGTTCTCCTTTAAAAACTGTAAAGTTAACGAAGGCTTGCTCGAGGTATTGAAAAAACACACATATGAAAAAGTTGAGGTAGAAAATAATTAGCAGTAAATGAAGAGTGTCCCCATTTCCCGAGTGAAGGGAAAAATAGGGCTAAGCAGTAAATGAAAAGCGTCCCCATTTCCCGAGTGAAGGGAAATGGGGATTAAGCGGTAAATGAAGAGTGTCTCTATTTCCCGAGTGAAGGAAAAAGAGGGCTAAGCGGTAAATGAAGAGTGTCTCCATTTCCCAAGTGAATGGAAATGAGGATTAAGCGGTAAATGAAGAGTGTCCCCATTTCCCGAGTGAAGGAAAAAAGGGGCTAAGCGGTAAATGAAAAGTGTCTCCATTTCCCGAGTGAAGGAAAAAAGGAGTTAAGTGGTAAATGAAGAGTGTCTCCATTTCCCAAGTGAAGGAAAAAAGGGGCTAAGCGGTAAATGAAAAGTGTCTCCATTTCCCGAGTGAAGGGAAAAATAGGGCTAAGCAGTAAATGAAAAGCGTCCCCATTTCCCAAGTGAAGGGAAATGGGGATTAAGCGGTAAATGAAGAGTGTCCAGTCTAGCAAAATTAGGAGATTTCTTCTTCGCATCAACTAAAAAATAGAGCATTTGATAACCTTGAAAAAACATCTGAAAATGCGATCAGATTAATGTATATAGTGTATAAATAAATGGGGATGAAAAAAAAGGAATTATGGCAGATGAAGCCCATGTAAAAAATACTTTCTTAAACTTAGTTTATCTAATAGACAAACTAAGTTTATGGTGCTATAATCTGATTAGAAAGTGAAAGCATTTGCAAAGTTATTCTGAACCCATAAAACTCTAGGAGGAATAATCTCATGGCTTATTTCGAAACAATTAATAAAATTCAATTTGAAGGTGCAGCATCTAAAAATCCATTAGCATTTAAGTATTATAATCCAGAAGAAAAAATAAATGGCAAGACAATGGAAGAAATTCTTCGTTTCTCTGTAGCATATTGGCACACATTTACTGCAGATGGTACCGATCCATTTGGTGTAGGTACAGCAATCCGTTCGTGGGATCACCTGAAAGGATTAGATTTAGCGAAAGCACGTGTGGAAGCTGCATTTGAACTTTTTGAAAAATTAAATGTTCCTTTCTTTGCTTTCCATGACGTTGATATTGCTCCTGAAGGAAGCACGTTGCAAGAAACAAACGAGAACCAAGATGTAATCGTTGCAATGATAAAAGAATACATGAAAACCAGCAAGACAAAATTATTGTGGAACACGGCAAACATGTTTACTAACCCTAGATATGTTCATGGTGCGGCTACTGCTCCGAATGCAGATGTGTTTGCTTACTCTGCAGCGAAAGTGAAAAAAGCGTTAGAAGTAGCAAAAGAGCTTGGAGCAGAAAACTATGTATTCTGGGGCGGCCGTGAAGGGTACGAAACACTTCTCAATACAGACATGAAGCTGGAACAAGATAACTTAGCACGCTTCTTTCATATGGCAGTAGATTATTCGAAAGAAATTGGTTTAAACGTTCCATTCCTAATTGAGCCAAAACCAAAAGAGCCTACTAAACATCAATATGATTTCGATGTGGCTACTGGTCTAGCATTCTTGCAAAAATATGATTTAACAGACTACTTCAAGTTTAATATCGAAGCGAACCACGCTACTTTAGCTGGTCACACGTTCGAACATGAATTAAGAACAGCTCGTATTAACGGAATGCTTGGTTCTGTCGATGCCAACCAAGGGGATACACTGCTTGGATGGGATACAGATGAATTTCCAACTGACTTATATACAAATACATTAGCTATGTACGAAATTTTGAAGAATGGCGGC
Source organism: Neobacillus sp. MER 74 (assembly GCF_023714155.1). Classification (NCBI taxonomy): domain Bacteria; kingdom Bacillati; phylum Bacillota; class Bacilli; order Caryophanales; family Bacillaceae; genus Neobacillus; species Neobacillus sp. MER 74. The sequence goes on along the minus strand of NZ_JAMAUV010000015.1, from coordinate 59,319 downwards.
TTAGGAAAAGGCGGCTTAAACTTCGATGCAAAAGTAAGAAGAGGTTCATTCGAAGCAGAAGACCTATTCCACGCACACATTGCAGGTATGGACGCATTTGCGATTGGCCTAAAAGTTGCTAACAAGTTAATCGAAGATAAAGTTCTTGATAGCTTTATTGAAGAGCGTTACAGCAGCTATACAAATGGAATTGGCTTAGACATCGTAGAAGGAAAAACAAACTTCCGTGAACTTGAAGCATATGCTCTTCAATTAACAGAAATTAAAAACATCTCAGGCAGAACAGAGCGCCTAAAAGCTTTAATTAATCAATATCTACTAGAAACACTTTCAAGTGTAACTGTTTAATAACTACTTAATATAATCATCAAAAATGTGCTGGCAGTCTATTACTCCAGCACATTTTTATAGGATAGGCTGTGTTAAAGGTTCGCGTTGATTTTAACACTCTGTTGATTGGAGAGGAAGGCGCGAAGACTCCTGCGGGAGTACGGGGCAGGGGAGACCCCGCAGGCGCTGAAAGCGCCGAGGAGGCTCCCCGCAACGCCCGCGGAAAGCAAAGCGCCTGGAACGGAAATCAACAGACCAGTTTAACACAGCTATAAGGAAAGGATGATCCGGATGAAATACGTAATTGGTGTTGATCTTGGAACGAGTGCCGTAAAGATATTACTTGTCAATCAACATGGTGAAGTTTGCAAAGAAGTGTCTAAATCATATCCTCTTATTATTGAAAAATCAGGCTATAGCGAACAAGACCCGGAAGAATGGGTAGACAAAACCTCGGCAGGATTAGCAGAGCTTATTGAACAATTCGATGGAGACATAAACGATATCGAGGGCATCTCTTTCTCTGGGCAGATGCATGGCCTTGTTTTATTAGATGAAAACAACCAAGTACTAAGAAATGCCATTCTATGGAATGACACAAGGACGAGTAAACAATGCCAGGAGATTTACGAAGTTGTTGGCAGTCAGCGTTTATTAGAAGTAACGAAAAACCCTGCGCTTGAGGGCTTTACTTTACCTAAGATCCTCTGGGTAAAAGAAAACGAACCTGAAGTATTTGAACGGGCCAGCGTATTCTTGCTTCCAAAGGATTATTTGCGTTACCGAATGACTGGAAATATCCATATGGAGTACTCTGATGCCGCAGGGACTTTATTGTTAAATGTAGCCAATCGTAATTGGAGCAATGAATTAATTGAAACGTTCGGTTTAACCGCTGATTTCTGCCCTCCACTGGTAGAATCACATGCATTTGTGGGTAGGGTTAAAGCTGAATTTGCCCAAGAAACGGGATTGTCTGATGCGGTAAAAGTTTTCGCAGGTGGAGCGGACAATGCCTGCGGTGCAATTGGTTCAGGGATTTTGGCGGAAGGTAAAACCTTATGCAGTATCGGTACTTCTGGCGTTGTTCTTTCCTATGAAGAACGAAATGACCTCGATTTTGAGGGGAAGGTTCATTATTTTAATCACGGTGAAGAAAATGCTTACTATACGATGGGAGTAACGCTTGCAGCCGGCTATAGTTTAAGCTGGTTTAAAGATACGTTTGCTAAGGAAGAGGCATTTGAACAGTTATTAGCAGGTGTGGAAGAAGTACCGGCAGGAAGCAATGGTTTATTATTTACTCCTTATCTTGTAGGGGAAAGAACACCGCATGCGGATTCAACCATTCGAGGCAGTTTTATAGGTGTCGATGCTTCCCATGAGCGTAAGCACTTTGCCCGTGCAGTGCTTGAAGGTATTACCTTCTCCTTACATGAATCGATTGAGATTTTTAGAAGCAGCGGTAAGACGATTGATTCTATTATTTCTATTGGCGGCGGAGCGAAAAATGACACATGGCTGCAAATGCAGGCAGATATTTTTAACGCAAAAATTGAAAAGCTTACAAGCGAGCAAGGTCCTGGAATGGGGGCAGCGATGTTAGCTGCTTACGGCTGCGGCTGGTATCCTTCCCTAAAAGAATGTGCGCAAGAATTTATTCAAACTTCAAAAACCTATACTCCGATTCAGGAAAATGTGGAAGCATATAAAAAGCTTTTTACCATTTATCAACATGTTTATCCACAAACAAAGGAATTGAATGAGCAATTAAGAGAGTTTAGAAAGTAACGGAGAGCTGGCCTGGGTCAGCTCTCTTTATAAAGGAGTGATTAAAAATTGAATTATCGTGAATTAGGTAATACAGGAATCATGATTAGTGAGGTTAGTTTTGGCACATGGGCAATCGGTGGTGCTTGGGGGAAAACAAATGACACAGAAGCACTGAAATCTTTGGAATATGCCATTGACCAGGGGGTTAATTTTTTTGATACGGCCGATGTATATGGGGACGGTCATAGTGAAGAGTTACTGGCCAAAGCCACAAAAGGCAGGGAAGACCAGATTTATGTCGCAACAAAGTTCTGCCGTCAGGGTGATATTCATGATCCAAAAAATTATAGCTATGAAAAAGTTAGTGCCTATTGTGAAGATAGCCTTCGCCGTTTGAATAGAGAGGCGATTGATTTGTATCAAATTCACTGCCCGGCAACGGAGATTTTAAAAGATGGCAGTGTTTTTGAAGTACTGGATCGGCTAAAGCAGGAAGGAAAAATCCGTCAATATGGAGTTAGTGTGGAAACCGTTGAAGAAGGGTTAATTTGTTTGGAATATCCAAATGTTAAGAGCCTGCAAATCATCTTTAATATGTTCCGCCAAAAGCCATTAGAGAAATTAATCCCGGAGGCTTATCAAAAAGGGGCAGGACTTCTTGTTAGATTACCGCTTGCCAGCGGTCTGCTTACTGGTAAGTTTACGGCCGAGCATGTTTTTGAAGCTGATGACCACCGCCATTTTAATGAAAATGGGGAGGCTTTTAATGTAGGAGAAACCTTTGCAGGCCTTGGATTCCGAAAGGGAGTAGAATTAGCTGATCAGTTAAGGTGGATTGGCGAAGGCAGGAAATCGATGGCAAGTGCGGCACTGCGCTGGATTTTAGACCAAAAAGAAATTACTTGTATTATTCCTGGGTTTAAAAATGTGAAACAGGTCGAGGACAATCTCTCAGCACTTGAGACAAAACCTTTTTCAGAAGATGAAATGCAAGAGATTGAACGTTTCTATCAGGAAAAAGTAAAGGGTCATATTAGAGGTCCGTATTAAGGGGTGCTCACATTATGATTAACGAAGTTCATACATCTCGTAAGGCAGTGGCGATTACGTTTGATGATGGGCCCAATCCCATCTACACACCTCAAGTATTAGAGATATTTTCGGAGGCAGCTGGGAAAGCTACCTTCTTTATGATTGGTGATCAAATGAAGAAAAATCCTGAGGTGGTAAAACAAGTGGCTGCCCTAGGACATGAAATCGGAAATCATACGTTTACCCACCCGAAATTATCTCTGTTAAGCACTGCTGAATGTTTAGAGGAAATCGAACAAAATGAGGTATTAATAAAGGAGCTGACCGGACGAAAGCCAGTTGTCTTCCGGCCTCCTTACCTCGATTATAATCAGGACACAGTTTCATTACTCATGCAGAAGGGATATCCGATGATTGGTGCAATAAATTTAGAGGCACAGGACTGGGAACAGCCCGGTGTGATGCATATCCTGGAAAAATCAAGAGAAGGGATCGAAAATGGCAGTATTTTCATTTTTCATGATGGCTATGGGGACCGTTCAGAAACGATAGAAGCAGTTCGAATGCTAGTTACCGAGTTGACATTACAAGGCTATCAACTTGTAACAGTGAGTGAACTATTAAAATGGGCATAAAAAGAGGAAGCACATTAAGAGTTTGTGCTTCCTCTTGCTACTTCAGTTTCTAATCGTATGAGTGTTAAGCTGCGGCCTGCCCTTTTTTCTTTTCGATTTTTTGAAAGGCTAGATAACAGGATGCCATGATGATTCCCGCCGTAATGCTCCCGCCAAAGATAAACCATAGTGCGGGTATAAACCTCATGACGAAGATTGCAGCGATAAATCCAATAATCATTATCATGTTAGGAACCGGATTCACTATCATGATGAAGAAAGCGTTTTTAAACATCTGGCTAAATTTCACTTCATAGTGAACGTAAACGGGGAATATATACAATACCGTCATAATCATCGCGAAAATAATTAAGTATAAAGGAATTTGAATGCTTATACCGATTTTGATATAGTTCAAATCAATATAAATAATACTGGCTAATATAGTGAGAGCCAATCCTAATCCATTACTTCTAAGAAACTCTTTTTTATAGGTGCTCCAAAAGGTTTGAAACACTGGGATATCACTTTCACCCATGATCCATTTCCGAATAACCGTAAACATCGCAGTGGTTGCAGGGCTAATTCCAAACAACCCGAGTCCAAGGAGAGAGCAGCCAATCCATAATAGATTCACATAGGCGAATTTAGTGATCCACTCGGTAAGGGTATAAAGTCCACTCATAGATAGCTTATTCATAAAAAGTCCCCTTCTGATGATGCTTAGTTTTATACAATTATAGACCATTGAAGCTATATTGAACATGACCAACTTTTAAAAAAATTGACATATCTTTGATTTTTAAACTAATTTAACAGAATTTTACAATTTTTCTATATAGCAGGTAAAAACTATCCTAGAAGGGCGATTATATGTTCTCAAGATTACAAAAATGGAACACATTACGAAATCAAATACTCGTCGTATTTTTAGTCGTTATGGTAATTGTTTTATTGATTGTCGGACTGTTAACTTTTAATAAAGTGTCCACGTTGCTTAAAAATAATGCCGAAAAACAAATTCAACAGACAGTAGTAGAGGCAAATGGAAGATTAGAATCTTTGTATAAACAAATTAACATGGCTTCGAAGCTAGTCATGACGAATGATACGATTCAACGGACCTTAACTAAGGCATATGGAGGGAACCCTATTTCTTTTGCCGAACGCCAGCAATTAAAAGGAATTGTGAATACCATTCAAGCTAATACAGAGGGGATTTTTTCCTTTGAACTTTATACCAATATGATGAACAGTTTAGTTCCAATAGATGATACGAATCTAGTCACTAGGATTGACGGGAAGTGGATCCAGCAGGCTGATAGCGCGCATGGACGACTGGTTTGGATTGGTGATGATCCGCGTAACTCAGATAACATCCTTGCCTTAAGACGCGTGAATTTAATGGGTCGCGGCTATGCAAATGGCGGATATCTGCTCATTAGTATTTATCGAAATTATCTACAGTTTGTCGACCTAGATGAAACCAAAATTGAGAACCAGTATTCGATATTATTAGATCAAAATTCAATGGTGATCCTATCAAATTACAATAGTCCTCTCGAGCCGATTATAAAGAATGCAGCTCCAACTCTTTCTTTAAACAACCAGGAGTATATGATGACAAAACAAACGTCTAATGATACCGGGTGGACAATGGTCATCTTAACCCCTGTTAAGGCACTTACAAAAGGAATTAATGTATTACGCTCGGTAATTATTATATCTGGGATTATTGGCTTCATTATCTTTTTAATTAGTTCACTCTTCCTATCGACGTTTATTACAAGGCCGATTATTAAATTAACAAAAACGATGCAGCAGGCAAGCGCAGGCTTATTAACAATGAACCCCAGTGTAAACACAGTCAATGAAATCAGTGAATTAAATAGTACTTATAATCAACTGGTGAAAGAAACCAATCATCTGATTAAAATGGTATATCAAAAGGAAATTACCCGAAACCGCAGTGAATTAAAAGCATTGCAAGCACAAATTAATCCCCATTTTTTGTTTAATACATTGGATGCCCTTAAGTGGACGCTAGAGGATAAAGATGAGGAAGAACTAGCAGAGTTTGTCGTTGCCATGTCCAATTTATTCCGTTATACGATCACCAAGCAAAACGATGGAGATTGGGTTTCTATAAAGGACGAAATCCAACATATTGAAAACTATATGGAGATTATGAAGATGCGTTTCGGCGACCACTTAAAATGGAAGTTAAACATGCCTCTTGAAGCAGGGCATGTGAAAATTCCAAAGCTGTTAATCCAGCCATTAGTCGAAAATGCGGTTCTCCATGGAGCAGGAAATACAATGCAGCCATGTACGATATCGGTTACAATCCAGCCCTGGGCGGATCATGAGTACCTGCAAATACTTGTAGAGGATGACGGTCCAGGAATCCATCCGGAAAAATTAGATTCGATAAAACAGGCCATTCAATCAGGCGGGATCATCTCTAAAAGCGGCAGCGGAATGGCAATTTCCAATGTACACAAGCGTTTAGAATTATACTATCCTGATCGTCTAAGAAGTGGACTTACTATTATGAGTGAAGTGAACATTGGAACAACAGTTTCATTTGTCATACCGGTAAAGGGGGAGGAAAGCCATGTTGAAGACAAAGACAATTTTAATCGTAGATGATGAACCAAGAACACGCCATGGGCTCAAGAAAACATTGGATACTTGGGCAAATGGGCAATATCAAATAAAGATAGCTTCGAATGGAGAAGAAGCGATTGAACTGATGAAGCAACAACAAAAAGTGCATATCCTCATCACAGACATCCATATGCCAGAAATAACGGGTTTACAATTATTAAAAATCGCCAAAGAACAAAATATATCCCCGGTCATCATTGTGATTTCGGCATATTCTGAGTTTGAGTATGCCCAGGAAGCCCTTCGTTTAGGTGTTATTAACTATTTACTAAAACCCATTAGTAAAAAAGCGTTAATAGAGGCCGTAGAGGAAGCGGTTCAAACGGTGGAGAAAAAGGAACGGGCGGGATTGATTGAGAAAGTGGTGGATACGAAACTCGTTGATGCAAATGCCCAAATTCCTTCTAATCGTGAACCTGTCAGGGAAGCGATAGATTATATCAACAACCATTTAAAAAATGAGCTATCCCAAAAGGAAGTAGCCGATCATGTACATTTAAATCCAAGTTATTTAAGTGTCCTATTTAAAGAGCATGTCAAATTAACCTTCAGTGAATATGTAACCCGGCGAAGAATCCAGCGAGCAAAGGAACTATTGGTATCTACTAATCTTCCCATTAACGATATTGCAGAAGAATCCGGGTATAAAACGGCAAAATATTTTATTAAGATCTTTAAAGAACTAGAGGGAATGACACCAAGTGCATACCGAAAGGATAATAATGAAAAGGCTTTCTAAAAATAGTAGTATTTTTCCTAATCGTTGTGACCTATTTTTCAGAACTGTCTGAATGTAGACTATAAGTGTAAGGAATATCTAGAAAAGGTCATAGGGGGGAATCACATTGTTAAAAAAGAAAACGGTTGCAATATTTATGTCTGTAATCATGCTTGTCTCTTTAGTGCTTGCGGGTTGCTCTTCCTCAAGTTCATCCAAGGAAAGCAGTTCAGATGACAAAAAAGTTATTAAATTCATGCATTTATGGCCGGAAGGCAGCTCGAATGCTCAATTCTCCATAGTAAAAGACATCATTAGTGAATATGAAAAAGATCATAATGTAAAAATTGAAACAGAAATTTTAAATCCTGATCAATACAGAGAAAAGCTTAAGGTGTTAGCTTCATCTAATGAGCTTCCTGATATTGGGATGACTTGGTCAGATGGGTTCATTAAGCCTTATGTAGAAGGTAATATGTTAGCACCGCTAGATGATATCGTAAGCGGAGATGCAGATCTTAAAGATGCATTTATCCCAGGTGTTAAAGAATCATATGCAGTGGACGGAAAAACATATGGTCTTCCACTAGAATTAAATATTTCCTACGTGTTCTACAACAAAGAAATTTTCAAAAAATATAATCTCGAAGTTCCAAAGACTTTCTCCGAGTATAAACATGTTGTGAAAACTTTAGCAGAAAATGGTGTGATTCCTGCGACGGTTGGTGCAAAAGACGGCTGGCCAGCATCTTTCTGGTTTATGTATCTAGCTGACCGGATTGGCGGATCTACCATTCTAACAGATGTAATAAAAGGGAAAGCAAAAATGGATGATCCGGCTATCGTAAAAGCAGCTGAAGAGGTACAAAACCTAGTTGATATGGGTGGTTTTGTTAAAGGCGCAAGCGCATTATCAAATGACGATGCTAAAGGATATTTCATGAACGAACAAGCAGCGATGTTCTTAACAGCTACATGGGAGTTGCCGAACTACACAACAAGCCCAGATGTTAAGCAAGAATTTAAAGATAAGATTGGCTATTTCAAGTTCCCAACTTATGAAGGCGGAAAAGGGACAAGCATCAACAGCTATGTAGGCGGCCCTGGAGTTGGTCTATTCGTAGCTAAAGATTCTAAAGTTCAAAAGGAAGCAAAAGATTTTGTGGGCTATCTTGTGAAGAGATGGGGAGAAAAATCAGTTACCGATGCTGGTGTGATTCCTGCAACGAAAGTAGACACATCTAAGCTGGACCTTGCACCAATGTACATTGATATCTTGAAAGATTTAAGTGAAGCATCAAACGTAACAACTTATTTTGATACTCAATCAAGCCCGGCTGTAGCAGAATTACACCACGACTTAATGACAGCACTATTCGGAAAACAAGTGACACCGAAGGAATTTGTTAAACAGCATGCGGATGAACTTGCTAAAGAGAAAAAGTAAAAATTGGCCTAATAAATCCAAATGAAGGGGGCATACAGGTTATGCCCTCTATCATTTTAACTTCTTTTCAAAATGGCTGTGTTAAAGATTAATGTTAATATTTGCACTCTGTTGATTGGAGTGGAAGGCACGAAGACTCCTGCGGGAGTACGGGGCAGGGGAGACCCCGCAGGCGCCAAAAGCGCCGAGGAGGCTCCCCGGCACGCCCGCGGAAAGCGAAGTGCCTGGAACGGAAATCAACAGACAAGTTTAACACAGCCTCTCAAATAAGAAAGGAGTATTCAGATGAGAAGTGTAATGTCAAATAAATGGGTAATCAGCCTGTATGTACTTCCTGCCTTAATTCTTATTCTCTTATTAATCTATATCCCAATTGTCTTAACTGGATATTATGGTTTGATGGACTGGAACGGCATCGGAAAGATGAAGTTTATTGGTTTAGAAAATTACATTGAATTAACAAAGGACACAAAGTTTTGGCAAAGTGCATGGCATTCCCTGTTACTCGGTCTTTTTTCAACTTTAAGCTTGGTGGGTTATTTAATTTTATCCTTGATTTTAGCAAGTAAAATCAAAGGTGCTAACTTTTTAAGAAAAATCTACTTAATCCCGATGTTATTATCTTCAGTAGCAATCGGACAGCTTTGGGCGAAGATTTTTGACCCAACGAACGGTATGCTTAACAGATTGCTAGTGTTGGTTGGCGTTGAAAATCCTCCGCTTTGGCTAGCGGATTCTAAAATAGTATTATTTGCGCTATTCCTTCCAATCGTTTGGCAATTTGCAGGTTTTTACATCATTATTTTCTATGCAGCATTAAAAAATGTTCCCGAAGAACTGATCGAAGCGGCAAAAATAGATGGGGCAACTCCGATTCAAATTGCTTATAAAATTAAGGTTCCTCTTATTGCAGGTGTCATAAAAGTCATGGTGATCCTAGCCATTGTCGGTTCGTTAAAATACTTTGACTTGATTTTCGTCTTAACCGGAGGCGGTCCTAACGGAGCGAGTGAGGTAATGGCATCTTACATGTATACAGAAGCATTTAGTAAATATAACTTCGGTTACGGAAGCGCAATTGGATTCGGATTATTAATCATCTGTCTTGTGGTTACATGGATAATTCAAAAATTACTTAATACAAAAGATGTTGACTATTAAAAAGGGGAGTGAAAAGGATGAGTAAGGTTGCAGTTGAAATACAAAAAACGACCCTATCAGCTTCTTATAGAACCAGTAAATCATTCGGAAACAAAATAGGATACGGAATCTTGTACTTTGCCCTGGCAGTCATTGCGATTATTCAGGTGTATCCGCTGGTATGGCTATTCCTGTTTTCCTTAAAGACCAATCAAGAAGTTTTTGGAATGTCACCGTTTGCGCTGCCACATGCTCCGCAATGGGGCAACTATGCAAAGGCTTGGACAGCGGGTCACATCGATGTTTATTTCTTTAACAGTGTGTTGTACACGGTGGCCGCGGTTGTACTTACGGTGATTCTTGCGAGCTTTGTAACGTTCGCGATCACAAGAATGGAATGGAAATTAAGTGGATTAGTTCTAGGTTTGTTTATGGCCGGATATATGATTCCACTTCATTCAACCTTAATTCCATTATTTAATTTCTTTAAAACGGCCAATATGATTGATAATCCAATGTCCGTGATCCTATCGTATGTAGCCTTTAACTTGCCGATTACGATTATGATTCTATCAGGATTTTACAGGACAATCCCAAGAGAGATAGAAGAGGCAGCGGTTGTGGACGGCTGTTCGATCCACCGAATCTTCTTCCAAATTACACTTCCAATGACAGTACCTGTTCTCTCTACTACTGTCATTATCAACATGATTTACAACTGGAATGAATTCGTATTTGTTAACACATTCCTAAGCTCTGATAAATGGAAAACCATCACTGTTGGGGTAAACAACTTCGTAGGGCAATATTTGACTGACTGGGGTGCGATTGGTGCAACGCTAATGATCAGTATTATCCCAGTATTGATTGCGTACTTTATTTTAAGTGACCGTATTGTAGAGGGGATTGCTGCAGGGTCTGTAAAAGGGTAATAGTTGGAACAAAGGGGAAGGGTTCGTTTTGAGGCGCTTTTCTTAAATACGTGCTGAAATAACAGTTGTATTGGTATATAAAAAGTAAAACTCGCCATATTAATTAATTGGCGAGTTTCTTTATTTAAGAATACCAAAACCTTATTTAAATAAAACCTCACCTTAATGCATGAAAACAACTCACTTCATATTAAATGAGATGTCTTGTCTCTCGAGTAACAAGCAAAAAAGTAAAATAAGCGAAGATTTTCCGGTTAAGTGCAGTATGGAGCTCGTTTTCGGGGTAAATAAGCGGAGGTTTTCCGGTTATGCAAAGCAGAATCTCCCATTTGCGAACTTTTCAGGCCAATAGGCGGAATCTCTCCGACTATTTAAGCGTTTTTTAATAGTTTTTATTAATTAAGCGGAATCTTTCCGTCTATTTCATAGATCGGGTACAAACCTGATAATGAACCTAAACTGCAACCACTTCATCAATCAGGTATGGCCTTATTACTGTCTCTTACTAGTTCTAAAAATACGCTTAACGCTTTAGTCTGGAATGGGGATCGTAAGACAATTGAAAATTTCCGTTTAATTGGAAGTTGTTTTACGTTTATGACATGTAAGGAGCCCATTGAACATTCCTTACGAATCGCCCAGTAAGAAAGTAGACTAACACCAAGACCTGCTTCTACAGATTCCTTAATTAGTTGTGTACTTCCAAACTCCAATGATTTTTTCGGAATGACTTCAGATAATCTGAACATTTTCTCAGTCACTTCTCTAGTTCCAGAACCATTTTCCCTGACAATCCACGTTTCTTCCTCTAATTCTGATATGTTAATTTCACCATTTTTTTGTGCCAAGCAATGTTTTGGCGATGCCACCAGATACATGGAATCTTCTGCAAAAGGTTCGATTACTAAATTTTTATCTTTGAAATCCCCTTCGACAATTCCCACATCTAATTGGTGCTCCAAAACTAATTTTGCTATCTCTTTTGTATTCCCGATCGTAATGGTTGGAGTGATTAATGGATATTTCCTGTGCATTTTTGCAATAACATGCGGCAAAACGTATTCCCCATATGTATAACTGGCACCAATTGAAAGCGGTCCACTCGACTTGTTGGTTAGATCATCTATTAAGTAATGCATTTTTGTGTAGAGACCTAATATCTCTTTTGCATGATGATAGACAATTTCCCCAGCTTTATTTAAGCGTACAAATTTATTACTGCGCTCTAACAATTTTGTCCCCATGGTACGCTCAAAAGATTGAATATATTGGCTTACTGCAGGTTGAGTCATATGTAATTCTTCTGCTGCACGTGAAAAGTTTTCCATCTCAACTACCGTTACGAAGACTTGTAACTGTTGATCCATTTTTATCCCCCCTTTTTCCGTTTATTTTTTATTATATAGTTTTACTTATGATAAGTATCATAAATAATTATTTTTCTTATGCATGGAAAAGGTTTAGTCTGAGATTGTAAATAAATATAGGTGGTGATGGTATGGAAGCGCAATACACTAGAGTAAATAAAGAGCCTATCCAGCCCCTAAAGAAAACCACGTCTTTTGGCCAATGGATCGGTGGAATTGGCTTTACCTTTATGATTGCCTTACTGGGCTACTTATTGGCAAAAACGCCTGGATTTGATCATGTTGGTCAACTAGCATCCGCGATTGTGATCGCAGTCTTGTATCGGCAATTTTTTGGTTACCCTGAACTCCTCCGTTCAGGTATAGGATTTTCTTCAAAAAGATTATTACGGTTTGCGATTATTTTGTATGGACTTAAGCTCAATATAGTTATGGTTTTACAGGATGGTTTAGGATTACTTGTTCGAGATACTGGGGTTATTATCTTTGCTATCTTGGTAACATTAGGGCTAGCTCGAATGTTGAAAGCAGATAAAAATATATCACTTCTACTTGGAGTAGGTACAGGGGTGTGTGGTGCGGCAGCCATAGCTGCGATAGCACCAATTATTAAATCAAAAGATGAAGATACCGCAATGGGTGTTGGTATCATAGCTTTAGTTGGGACGATTTTTGCGATTTCTTATACGATATTACGGCCCTTTCTAGCGTTGTCAGACATAGATTATGGCATTTGGTCAGGAATTAGCTTACATGAAATTGCTCACGTAGCCTTAGCTGCAGCACCAGGGGGACAAGATGCACTAGCTATTGGTTTACTTGCAAAATTAGGTCGAGTGTTTTTACTTGTTCCACTGTGCTTTCTTTTGATGTACATCATGAAAAGGAAAAGCTCTAGGGATGAATGTTCTGAAACGAAGGTTGAATTTCCATGGTTTTTAATAGGGTTCATTATCATGAGCATTATTGGAAGTTATGTTCTTGGTACAACTATTCCAGTATCAAGTGAATTTATGAATGGTATTTCCAAGCTTACTACCTGGTATTTAACAGCAGCAATGGTCGGACTTGGATTAAATGTAAGTCTTCGGGATCTTCGTACGAAAGCATTAAAACCGTTAATCGCGATGGGGATTACATCGATCTGTCTTTCCATTCTAGCTTACTTTATTGTATAGGGGAATTTAGGTTCGGTTAGCTTTAATATTGATAATGTAAAAAGCTTGAGGACAAAAATTTTTCTCAAGCTTTTTTTATTTCTAGTTAATTAGCTTGATCGGTAAATGGTGCTATCCCTATCAGAGGTAACACAATAACATGTTCATGTATTTCAGTTATTCGAAATCTAAAAAGGTTTATCACAGATGCAAAACTGGTTCCTAGTCCTAGGAAGAGGCTGAGCTTGATGGTAAAGGATTTTTTAAAATGAATGATTCAAAATTGAGAATTTTCAAAGATTGGGGTGCGCAAATCAAGCGGTTTTACAGAAGAAATCAGTTGGCATGGTTCTTGCAATATAAATGATAAGTAAATAGAGAAGGGAGGGAGGAGATGAATCACCAGCTGCTCTGTGAGAGTCTCAGAAAAGAATGACAACAATTCAAGTATTCCTTTCCATTTTTTCTGGAACGATTGTTGGTTTCGTACTTGGTTTGCTCGGTGGAGGAGGATCTATTCTTGCAGTTCCTCTTTTGCTTTACGTTGTCGGTATGAAAGATCCTCATGTGGTCATTGGCACGACAGCATTAGCTGTAGCGATAAATGCCTACGTAAACCTTATTCCACACTCACGTGCCGGTAATGTGCAGTGGAAGGCAGCAATTGTTTTCGCCATCCCTGGTGCCTTGAGTGCATATACAGGATCAATGATTGGAAAGTTGGTACCTGGGAAACAGTTGTTGTTTCTTTTTGCCATTCTGATGATTGTTATGGCTGTAAAAATGGTTTTGCCAAAAAAAGAGGAGAGTAGTCAAGCAGACAATGTTAAAAATCAAATCAAAATGCCACAGTTGATCATTATGGCGATCTTGGTGGGATTGTTATCCGGATTTTTCGGGATTGGCGGAGGATTTTTGATTGTTCCTGGGTTGATTTTTGCGGCCAAAATGCCAATGATCGCGGCAATTGGAACTTCTTTGGTATCAGTCGGTACATTCGGACTTGCAACCGCAGTGAATTACAGTTTTTCCGGCCTCATAAACTGGTGGGTGATGTTGGCGTTTGTTGGAGGCGGAGTTGGCGGTGGATTGGTGGGAGCAAGGCTTGCGGCACGCTTAAGTAAGCAGCGGCGCACACTCCATTATATATTTTCCGGTGTCGTTATGTTCGTCGCCATTTACATGCTGATTATTAATGCGGAAGCCTTAGATTTGTGAGCTGCTTTACTAAAATGGAGATGAGGAAATAAAAATGCCAAAGGTGAAGAATGAGACACATTACAAAATTTTGATTATAGGTGGAGGGAGTGCTGGAATTACGGTTGCAGCCCGTCTCCTGCGTGAATCACGCAGCCTAAGTGGAAATATTGCCATCGTTGAACCCGCAGCAAAACATTATTATCAGCCATTATGGACGCTTGCCGGAGCTGGCGAAGCGGATAAAACGGTGACACAAAGGGAAGAAGCCTCCGTTATTCCGAGTGGAGCCGTGTGGGTGCAAGAGGCGGTTACAGAATTTCAACCAAATGAAAATACGGTTGTAACAGCATCTGGAAAGAAACTGCACTATGAGTATCTAGTTGTTGCTGCAGGGATTCAAATTGATTGGCATAAAATCAAGGGGTTAAAAGAAAGTATGGGAAAGAATGGGGTATGTAGTAATTACTCTTATGACTATGTTGATAGCACGTGGGAAACGATTCGCAACTTCAAAGGAGGTACTTCCATCTTTACGAATCCGAATACTCCGGTGAAGTGTGGTGGAGCCCCTCAAAAAATCATGTATTTGGCGGATGATTATTTCAGAAAGTCAGGAGTGCGGCCACACTCTTCAGTTATTTTTGCTTCAGGAAGCCCAAGCATATTCAATGTAAAAAAATATGAACAGGCACTTAACAAAATAATAGAACGAAAAGAAATCGAGACATGGTTTATGCACAATCTCATTGAAATCGATGGTGAAAAAAAGCAGGCGACATTCGAAAATTTGAACACACAAGAACGTGTAAATATCCAATATGACATGATTCATGTGGTACCACCAATGAGCGCCCCTGACTTTATTAAGAATAGCCCGCTTGCGGCAAGTAATGGCTGGCTGAATGTAGACAAATATACGCTGAAGCATCCATGCTTTGACAATGTTTTTGGCATTGGGGACTGCACCAACCTGCCTACGTCGAAAACGGGGGCTGCGATTCGTAAACAAGCACCCGTTCTTGTGAAAAATTTACTTGATCAGATGGGGGCCAAACCATTGGTTCATCAATATGACGGTTATACATCATGCCCGCTTGTTACTGGATATGGACGGCTTATACTGGCTGAATTCAATTATGATTTACAGCCGCAAGAAACCTTCCCAATCAATCAGGCACGCGAGAGGTACAGCATGTATGTATTGAAGAAAAACTTCCTTCCCGTTATGTATTGGAAGGGAATGCTCAAAGGTAGGATGTAATCATGTTTCTGATGGTCATTACAAAACAAAAGCAAGCGCTTAAAAGGAGGATGACTGATGTTACTCAAATACTTTTATGATGAGAAACTGGCTCAAGCTTCATACCTGGTCGGATGTCAGGAGACCGGAGAAGCGATCATTGTTGATCCATCACGCAATATAGAGCCTTACATAGAAACAGCAAGAGAACATGGTGTTCGGATTGTGGGGGCAACGGAAACACATATCCACGCGGATTTTTTGTCTGGTTCGCAGGAGCTAGCTTCCAGACTGGGAGCCACATTGTATTTTTCTGATGAAGGAGGACCGGACTGGAAATATAAGTACGCAACTGGGTATGAACACTTTTATCTTAGAAATGGAGATGTTTTTGCCATTGGAAATATCCAATTTGAGGTGATGCATACACCAGGACACACACCTGAACATATTTCGCTGCTTGTAACAGATGGCGGTGCATCTATCAAAGGCCCAATCGGCATATTTACCGGAGATTTTGTGTT
Source organism: Neobacillus sp. MER 74 (assembly GCF_023714155.1). Lineage (NCBI taxonomy): Bacteria > Bacillati > Bacillota > Bacilli > Caryophanales > Bacillaceae > Neobacillus > Neobacillus sp. MER 74. The sequence goes on along the minus strand of NZ_JAMAUV010000015.1, from coordinate 43,175 downwards.
TGTTGGTGACGTGGGGCGTCCCGATTTATTAGAAAAAGCCGTGGGGGTACGAGGTTCCTCAGAAAAAATGGCAAGTATGATGTATCGGTCACTAAAGCAGTTTAAAAAGCTTCCTGACTATCTGCAAGTATGGCCAGGACATGGAGCAGGCAGTGCCTGTGGGAAAGCGTTAGGAGCAGTACCTTCTTCAACCATCGGCTATGAAAAACGGACAAATTGGGCATTGCAATATGAGAACGAGAATCGTTTTATAGAAGCGCTGTTGGCTGGACAGCCGGAGGCACCTCCTTATTTTTCAATGATGAAGCGGTTGAATAAAGAGGGGGCACAGCAAATTCAAAGGACGGCAGTACCGCTTCGTATGGAGGCTTCGGTCGATATTGTGCAGGAATGGGTGCAGCAAGGGATGGTCGTTGATACGCGTCCAGCCGGTGATTTTGCCGCAAAACATATACGAAGCGTGTTGAATATTCCGTATAATAAATCATTTGTAACTTGGGCGGGATGGTTACTGAATTATGATCAGCCAATCTATCTTCTAGCAACCAATACAGATGTGGCAGATATCGTGAAGGATCTCCAGTCCATTGGATTGGATGGTATCGTTGCCACAATGGATCCGTGTGTGATGGAGCTGCTAGGTGAATCTGATACGCGTGGAATGAAATATGAAGAAGTGACATGGGATCAGGTTGAGGGAGCAATTCAAACGGAAGGCATATATGTACTTGATGTCCGAAGTAAAGCTGAGTGGGAAGACGGTCATATTCCGCAGGCGAAGCACGTGATGCTCGGTCATCTGCAGGAGCAGGCACACACCATTCCACATGATAAACCCATTTTAGTTTATTGCAAAACTGGCGGTAGATCTGCTATCGCTGCCAGCCTTCTGCAAACTCATGGTTTTAAAGACGTACAAAGTCTTGTGGGTGGTTATGAGGAATGGAGAAAACAGGAAAAGCTGCGAACCACTAGAGATGTTTAATTGAAATCTTTGAATGTTATCATCTATGCGAAATATTTACCATGTTTGCAAACTTTCCATGCCTATTATGAAAACGTTTATTAAACTAACACTCGCAGTATTCGGAATTCAATTAAAAATTTTATAAAAATAAGGCGATTTTATAAGGGGAATAAGTTGGCATGAAAATTGCTTGTATAAATGACGTAATGAGTTTATGCATAAGCAAACATGAAAAGGAGAGATACTTCATGAAATATAATTTTGACCAAGAGATTTTTCGCCGGGGCACGGATTGTGAAAAATGGGATCATCTTAAAAATCAATTTGGCGAAAAGGATGTTATTCCGATGTGGGTGGCCGATATGGATTTCCAGTCTCCCCAACCTGTCATCGAAGCATTAAAACAGCGGGCAGAGCACGGTGTTTATGGCTACGGGCTTAGATCAGACTCGTATATGGAATCCATTGTTGACTGGATAAAAAGAAGACATCGATGGTCCGTTGAGAAAGAATGGATTACCCACAGCCCAGGTGTAATTCCGGCCTTATCGCTTGCGATTCAGTCCTTTACGAAGCCAGGAGATAAAATTATTATCCAACCGCCTGTATACCATCATTTTGCCCGTGTGATCCAAGCGGCCGGCCGTGAAATTGTCAGCAATCCGCTTATGCTTGAAACTGGGCATTATTCCATGGATTTCGAGGACTTAGAGGCAAAGATAGATGCAAAGGTAAAAATGTTAATCCTGTGTAGTCCTCATAACCCCATCGGAAGGGTATGGAGCAAAGAAGAATTGACGAGGTTGGGACAGCTTTGTATAAAGCACAACATTCTCATTATAGCGGATGAAATTCATTTTGATTTTGTCTTTAAGACACATACTCACATTCCTTTTGCTTCTATTTCAGAAGAGTTTGCGAATCATTCCCTTTCCTGTATTGCGCCAAGCAAAACTTTTAACCTAATGGGTGTGCAGACGTCGAGTATTATTATTCCAAATCAGCAACTGCGCGATAGGTATAATCAGGAACTTCATACATTATCCATTGGCTCGCCAAACATATTTGGCGTTGTTGCGTTAGAGGCTGCTTACCGCTATGGAGAAGAATGGCTGGAACAGCTCCTAGAATATTTGCAGGAGAATCTGGAGTACACTCTAAATTACTTCCGCAACAACATCCCGCAAATCAAGGTCATCCAGCCAGAAGGCACATACCTTGTATGGCTGGATTGCCGAGAATTGTGTTTTTCAGTTAAGGAACTGGATGAATTTATGTTACAGAGGGCAAGAGTTGCAATGAACGGGGGCCACATTTTCGGTAGGGAAGGGGAAGGATTTATGAGGCTAAATATTGCTTGTCCGCGTTCGATGTTAAAAAATGCGCTGGGTGGAATAGAAAACGCTGTCGCTTCTTTATGCAAGGTTCATTAAGTTACTTTTGTTGATGCTTATTATTCTAAATGAAGAACGCTATAGGAAAGGAGGATTATATGGCAGGCTTTATTGGCATACAGCAGTTTATTCAAGACTACACGGAGAACACGGCAGAAATCCTTGGTTTGGATATAACTGTACTTGATGAAAAGGGCGTTCGCATTAGCGGGACCGGCTATTATAAAGAGCTTATTGGCAAAGCGGCTCCGGAAGGCTCCTTTTTCAAAATGATATTGGAAACTGGAGAGCCTGGAGTAATCTACAATGTAAAAAAAGATGAATCCCAATGTATGAAGTGTCAATTCGTTAATCAATGCAAAGAACTCGCCACCATTGGATTTCCTATTGTAAAGCAAGATAAATTAGTTGGCGTCATCGGCATAATTGGTTTTTCTCATAAACAAAAGGAAAAAATGATTATAGAATCAGAGAAGCTGATACGTTTTTTAAGCAATGGTAGTACATTGTTAGGCAATAAATTATCGATGCTGGAACTTGGTAAAGAAAAGGGATGTAAAATTCAAGAGGATATCCCGGTCCCCCCAAATACCATTTCTTTTGAAAACATTCTTGGTAAAGATTCTGGGCTTCAAGATGTGATTAAAAAAGCAAGAAGGATTATAAACAGCCCATCCACTGTCCTGATAAGGGGAGATAGCGGTACGGGGAAGGAATTATTATCCAAAGCGATTCATTATGAAAGCAAGCGCCGGGCGTATCCATTTGTAGCAGTCAATTGCGCCGCCATACCTGAAAGCTTATTGGAAAGTGAGTTGTTTGGTTATGAGGGGGGATCATTTACCGGTTCAAACCGGAATGGGAAAATAGGAAAATTCGAATTAGCGGACAATGGAACCATTTTTCTTGATGAAATTGGGGATATGCCTCTATTCTTGCAACCTAAATTATTACGGGTTTTACAAGAAAGAGAGATTGAAAGAATCGGTGGAAAAAAAGCAATCGGGATTAATGTACGGGTGATTGCGGCTACTCACCGAAACTTGGAAGAAATGGTGCAGAAGGGCACTTTTCGCGAGGATTTGTACTATCGTCTCAATGTCATTCCCCTTCATACTAAATCCTTACAAGAGCGGCGTGATGATATTGCCTTGTATCTCGACCATTTCATTCAAAAACATTGCAGGATCATGCGAAGGTCTCCACTGAGTCTTGACCCTATGCTTGAGCGATGGCTTATACGCTATGATTGGCCGGGGAATATAAGGCAGTTGGAAAACGCCGTAGAATATATGGTCAATATGGCTGAATCAGATGTGATCGGCTTCCATGATGTACCTGATTATATACTTCAACAGGATCGTCTCTCTGTCGAGAGTAGAGGAATGAGTTTAGAACAAATGATTTCAGAATATGAAAGAGATGTAATCCAGAGCTACTTCTTAGCTGAAAAATGTGATAAAGAACAAATCGCCCGAGAACTACAGATTAGCCTGTCTACTCTTTATCGAAAATTGGAAAAATATAATTTATGTTAACTTCATTCAAATGGTAATTGAAATTGAAAGCGGGAAAGTGCTTCGATCATTTTCCCGCCTGGATTTTTAGAGAGGGGTGAGGACAAAGGAATCAGGTAAAGCTATGTTTTAAAATAACTGAAATTTCTAAAAAGACTCATGAGAGATCAACAGTCAGAGGAGACAATACAATTTGCATTTGAACTATGAGTAAATAGGGGGACATGCTATGGCGAAATTAGAAGCTGAGCTAAGTAATGTAATAGAAGAGCGAAATTCAAAAGGATCATTACAACGGAAGCTGAAATCTAGACATTTAACGATGATGGCTATTGGGGGCGCTATTGGAACGGGATTGTTTGTATCCAGCGGATCAACGATTAGCACTGCAGGGCCGGGAGGAGCGCTTGCTGCATACATTCTGGTTGGCATTATGGTCTATTTTGTCATGAATAGTTTGGGAGAGCTATCGGCCTTTTTACCGGTTCCAGGGGCCTTTGACATTTATGCCTCAAAGTATGTTGATCCTGCGTTTGGCTTTGCGTTAGGCTGGAACTATTGGTATACAACCGCGATTACGGTTCCTGCTGATTTGGTGGCCTCTACCCTTATAATGAAGTATTGGTTCCCACACGTACCTTCTCTCTGGTGGAGCGCACTATTTCTGGGGTTGCTGCTAATCTTAAATATTTTATCAGTCAAGGCATTTGGGGAATCTGAATATTGGTTTGCCGGTATTAAGGTCATCTCGATCATCGTGTTTCTCGTTATTGGGGTTGCTATGATTTTTGGAATTATGGGAGGACAAGCGGTCGGATTCAGTAACTTTACCCAAGGAGATGCTCCTTTTCATGGAGGGCTTATATCTATCTTTAGTGTAATGCTCGTCGCTGGTTTTGCATTTCAGGGAACCGAAGTAATTGCGACGGCTGCTGGTGAAACCGATAATCCTTCGAAAAACGTACCAAAAGCGATTCGTTCAATCTTTTGGCGAATCCTTATCTTCTACGTATTAACGATTTTTGTAATTGGCTTGATTATTCCCTATACAGATCCGAACTTACTTAAATCCGGAGTTAAAAATGTTTCTATCAGTCCCTTCACGCTCGTTCTTCAAAGAGCTGGTCTGGCATTTGCGGCCTCAGTTATGAATGCCGTGCTCCTTACGTCTGTTTTATCGGCAGCTAATTCAGCAATGTATGCGTCTTCACGAATGCTATGGGCATTGGCGAAAGAAGGAAAGGCACCACGTATCTTTGGACGGCTTAACCGGAGGGGAATTCCCATGTTGGCTCTGTGTACGACGGCGATTTTAGGCCTTATCTCCTTTTTGGCTTCCCTTTTTGGAAATGGTTCGGTTTTTATTTGGCTGGTAAATGCTTCAGCTCTTACCGGATTTATCAAGTGGTTAGGTATTGCCGTAAGTCATTATCGTTTTCGTAAGGCATATGTGGCACAAGGAAGAGATTTAAATGAATTGCCGTTTAAAGCCAAATGGTACCCGCTGGGTCCGGTTATCACGCTGTTATTTTTTGTGGTTTTCATTCTTGGACAGCATCTTTTTTCCGGACATCAAGTAAGCTGGGCAGAACTTCTCGCGACATATATTGGTCTTCCTATTTTCTTGCTTCTCTGGCTTGGTTATAAATTCATTAAGAAAACAAAAGTTGTTCCACTTATGGAGTGTGATTTTGAACGCAAAGAATAGCAGGGAAAGCTTCATGTAATGTAAAGCGCATATTTTTCAGAGGAATAGTAAACTCAATTCCGTTTAATAGGATTACATAAAAAAAAAGAGGTGGTTTTTATGTTAAAAGAAACAATCATGACCAAACAAGCTCCCAAGGCTATCGGCCCTTATTCACAAGGTATTAAAGCAGGAAATGTAGTGTATACGTCAGGGCAGCTCCCGATCCATCCGGAAACCGGAGAAATGCCTGATAATATTGAGGAACAAACAAGGATGTCACTCGAGAATCTCAAGCAGGTTATAGAAGCGGCGGGAGCAAGCTTACAGCAGGTAATAAAAACAACGGTTTTTTTAAGCGATATGAATCATTTTGCCACGATGAATCAAGTATATGGTGAATTTTTTTCCGGGAATTATCCAGCTAGAAGCGCGATTGAAGTTGCTCGTTTACCAAAAGATGCTTTGATTGAAATCGAAGCAGTTGCTATGACTTAATCATAATAATTGAAAAGAGAACGTCAGATTGATACTCTCTTTTCTTAATTTATATATGGCTGTAAATAGAGGATCCAGGAGGAGATTAATATGAATTTAGCACAATTTTCTAGACAACGATATACACCAACATATACACCCATTGAGAAATTACATCATTTTTCTGAAGTTCTGGGCGGCCCTTCGGTTTATATTAAACGAGATGATTTACTGGGGCTGACGGCCGGTGGAAATAAAACAAGAAAACTAGAGTTCCTCGTGGCCGATGCATTGGAAAAAGGCGCGGATACGTTAATTACATGTGGAGGCATTCAATCAAATCATTGCCGTTTAACGCTTGCCGCTGCCGTTAAAGAGAAAATGAAGTGTGTTCTCGTATTGGAAGAGGGGCTTTTAACAAATTCTGAGCCGGATTTTAATGGTAACTATTTTCTGTATCATTTACTGGGCGCTGAAAAAGTCAAGGTTGTACCTAATGGGACAGACTTGATGAAAGAAATGCTGGAAGTAGCAAAAGAGGTAACGAATGAGGGAGGTAAACCTTATATCATTCCGGTTGGGGGATCGAATGGTATTGGGGCAACGGGATATGCTGCTTGCGCTCAGGAGATTTTGGCACAGTCCTTTGATCAAGGAGTCAATATGAATGCTGTTGTTTGTGTAAGCGGCAGCGGAGGAATGCATGCGGGTTTGGTGACTGGCTTTTATGGAAACCAAAGTAAAATACCGGTAATCGGAATGAACGTAAGCAGAGGAAAAGTGGAACAAGAAGAGAAAGTTTTTCAACTTGTTAAAGAAACTTCAGCACATATAGGCATTCCAAATTCAATCCCTGGTGAGGCTATTACGTGTTTTGATGAATATGTCGGACCAGGCTATGCTTTACCTACGCCTGAAATGGTGGAAGCGGTCAAGCTCATGGCAAGAACAGAAGGAATTTTGCTGGATCCGGTATATACAGGTAAAGCAGCAGCGGGACTCATTGATTTAATACAAAAAGGCACTTTTAAGCCGGACGATAACATCCTGTTTATACACTCTGGCGGAGCCTCAGCGTTATACGCCAATACTTCGCTCTTTTATTGAAGTTTAAGAGGGAACTGCAACTGAGTTTTCCAGGAGAACATTTGAACGCATTACAAAGGGGGATATTTTTATAAAAAAAGAGTTTAAAAATAGTCGCTTTTTCGTTACTCGTTTCACTTATGTTAACTGCATGTGGAAAAACTCAAAATCAAGCAACCACTCAAACGGATAATCAGGCAGCTGGGAGTAAGAATCTGCTAAAGCAAATTAAAGCAGATAGAAAAATTAAAATTGGAACAGAAGGAACGTATGCACCGTTTAGCTACCATGATGCTTCAGGAAAATTAACTGGTTTTGATATTGAAATCGCTGAGGAAGTAGCGAACAGACTTGGTGTGAAACCAGAATTTATTGAAACCCCATGGGACGGTATATTTGCAGGACTTGATTCGAAGCGATTCGATATCATTGTTAATCAAGTTGGAATACGTCCTGACCGTCAGGAAAAATACGATTTTTCAGAGTCGTATATTGTGTCAAAACCCTTCTTGATTGTTCACAAAGACAATGAAACTATTAAATCATTTGCAGATTTGAAAGGAAAAAAAGCAGCTCAGACACTAACTAGTAATTTTAAGGATATAGCACTATCCAACGGTGCTGAGATTGTGGGGGTCGAAGGATTTAATCAATCCGTTGATTTAATACTTTCAAAACGCGCTGATGCGACTGTAAATGATGGATTGTCCTATCTCGATTTCAAAAAACAAAAGCCTGATGCACCTATTAAAGCTGTAGCAGAGCTAGATGAACCGGCACAAATGGGAATTATGCTTAGGAAAGGGAATAAAGAATTGGTAGAGGCGATAAATAAAGCACTTTCCGATATGAAGAAAGATGGTACGTATTTAAGCATCTCACAAAAATACTTTGAAACCGATGTTTCAAAATAAGGAGTGTTCCAATGTTTGCTGATGAAAGAATGCTGCGAATTATTGACATCATTGTAAACTCATTTTTACCGATGTTAAAAGCAGGGATCGCTTTTACCGTACCATTGACACTTATATCTTTTTTTCTGGGACTCATTCTTGCTTTGCTTACAGCACTGGCTCGAATCTCGGGAATTCGGGCTCTCGACGCTGTTGCAAGATTTTATGTATGGGTAATTAGGGGAACGCCTCTGCTGGTTCAATTGTTTATTATTTTCTATGGTCTTCCAAGTGTTGGGATTACAATTGGTCCGCTGCCATCGGCTATTATCGGTTTCACTATTAGTGTTGGCGCCTATAACTCAGAGATTATTCGCGCAGCTATACTTTCAATTCCCAAGGGTCAATGGGAGGCCGCTTACTCAATTGGGATGAGCTATCGTCAAGCATTAAAAAGGATTATTCTTCCGCAGGCAACAAGGGTGTCTGTCCCACCCATGTCAAACAGTTTTATTAGCTTGGTGAAGGATACATCATTGGCTGCTACCATAACAGTGACCGAAATGTTTAGAATCGCGCAGCAAATTACAGCAACAACCTATGAACCATTGGTACTATATTGTCTAGCAGGATTTATTTATTTGATTTTCAGTACAGTTCTTTCTAACGCTCAAGGACGTATGGAAAAACGACTTGATCGATATGTAGCGGGCTGACTTGATAGGGGGATATTCAAGTGATTGAGATAAAGAACCTGCATAAGAAGTTTGGGCAAACAGAGGTTTTAAAGGGAATCGATTTGAAAATAGAGGAAGGCAATACGGTTTGTATTATTGGGCCTTCGGGATCAGGCAAAACAACTTTGTTACGCTGTTTGAATTTACTGGAAATGCCTACAAAAGGAACTATCAAGCTTGGAAAATATTCTTTGGATTTTCGGGATAAAAAACAAGTTCCAAAAGATAGGATTATAAAGTTCCGTCAACAAACAGGTATGGTTTTCCAAGGTTATTATTTGTTCCCTCATATGACTGCACTTGAAAATGTTATGGAAGGTCTCTTAATCGTTCGTAAGCAAGACAAGGAACTTTCACGTACGAAAGCTCTTCACCTGCTAGAAAAGGTAGGATTAAAGGAACGGGCAAACCACTACCCATCAATAATGATAAAAGCAAACAGAAGTCGCTCTGTTTGCTTTTTTTAACTAAGTTCTTGGGGAACTAAGACATTATCATTGTTAAACTATTCTTCCTATCTCGTATTGGATGCTATTTCAGCTAAATTAATATCTTCAAAGAATGTCTGAAGATGTTTTTCTTAATCTTGAAAATATTTTTCTCAATCGTAATAGATGTGGGACTGATTGATCTATAGATCGGTTGTAAAAATAGCGTTATTACAGGGATGGAAAGTTGGCATAAAAATTGCAAATAAATATTTATGACTAAGAGATTAGCACAACGAGGAGGTAAGTGATGTATAAAACCGTTATTTTAGGAACTGGCCCTGCTGGGCTGACTGCAGCAATCTATCTAGCACGTGCTAACCTAAGTCCTTTAGTCATCGAAGGACCTGAACCAGGGGGGCAATTGACATTGACAACAGATGTTGAGAACTTCCCTGGTTTTCCGGAAGGGATTATGGGACGAGAGTTGATGCAGAACATGCGAAGGCAAGCTGAGCATTTTGGAGCAAGGTTTAAAAGGGGGTGGGTTAAAAAAGTCGACTTTTCAAATAACCCTTTTACCTTAACGCTGGAAGGGATAGGGGAGCTCAAAACGCAATCATTAATCATCTCAACGGGAGCTTCTGCGAAACTTTTGGATATTCCAGGGGAAAGGGAAAATATTGGCCGTGGGGTAAGTACCTGTGCAACGTGTGATGGATTCTTCTTTAGAGGAAAGAAAATTATCGTTGTCGGTGGCGGAGATTCAGCTATGGAGGAAGCAAATTTTTTAACGAAGTTTGCTTCGGAGGTTCGTATCGTGCACCGCAGAAAGGAGCTTCGTGCTTCCCAAATTATGCAAGACCGTGCCAAAAATAATCCAAAAATTACTTGGAGTTTAAATTACATTCCTGAAGAAGTGATGGCAGGAGAACGACATGTTACTGGCTTGAAAGTAAAAAACAGTGAAACTGGAAAAAACGAATTTCTGGAAACTGATGGTATTTTCATGGCAATCGGGCATAAACCGAACACATCTTTTTTAGACAATCAAATCAAAACGGACGATATGGGATATATCATTGTGAATCCTGGTACAACAGAAACAAATATTCCTGGTGTATTTGCCTGCGGGGATGTTCAAGATCATAAATACCGCCAAGCCATTACTGCTGCAGGAAGTGGTTGTATGGCCGCGCTGGATTGCGAAAGATACCTTGATACAATTGCGTTTTAGTAGTGGGAACTATCAAAATAAAACATTTGAGAAGAAAATATAGGGAGGATTTTAATTATGAAAGAGATCAAAACAAAACAAGAATTTAATGAGGCGATTTTATCAACAAAACCAGTAATGGCCAAATTTTATGCTGAATATTGCCCAGACTGTCAGCATACCGATTTATTCATGCCGATTTTGGAAGAAGCATATAAAGAAAAAGTAGATATGATCGCAGTAAATCGAGAACATTTTCCGGAACTACTAGAAAAGCTAGATGTGTACGGAATCCCAAGCTTTATTGTTTTTAAAGGCGGGAAGGAACTTAATCGCTTTGTTAGTAAACTCGGAAAAAGCCAGGAAGAGGTTGAACAGTTTCTCAACCAAATCTTAGAGGAAAGTAGAAAATAAGAATGCATTAATCTGAAGCCAATAAATATTGAGTAGTCACCCAATATTTATTGGCAATATATTCGAGAGTATCGATTGTATTGACATGTTTTTTGTATAGGCACTATTTTGACTCTAGGTCTAGAATCACCATATCTAATGTACATTTAGGGGGAATAAAAAATGGAACTTATGTGTCACTTTTGGAGGTAATTTGCACTTGTTTTAAGTGCTATTTTGCACATCCAACTTTAAAAACCCAGCAATCTCACATAAGAAGCTGGGTTTCTTCATTATTTACGTCCAATCACTAAGCTATTTCGTGCAACCTCTACGACTTCCGTGGTAATAGATGTAAGATGGTTGATTTCGAGAATACGTTCAATTTGAGTAAATAGCCGGTGAATAAGTCTAAAATTACCGTTTGTAATTTTCATGATATTAGTAAGTGCCTCATAGTCGGAAAAGTCCTCCCGTTTGATGGAGATGCCTAGTTCATCCCATTTATATTCTAAAATATGGTGCATCTCGTCTTTACTGAGTTTCTGAAATTCGTGAGCAAAACCGATACGAGAGTAAAGTTGAGGGTAACGCGCTAACCTTTTTTCAATCCCTGGCATTCCAATGAATATCATAGCTACGTTATGTTGATCATAGATATCACGAAGTTGTTCCAAATGTTGTAGTTTTAATCGATCGATTTCATCCACTATAATTAAGTTAATCCCCTCCAGAGCATAAGAAGTGGTCATTTCTTTCTCACCAATACTTTTCCGATAGACGTCTTTTACTATATTTAATCGTATCCCCATGTCATGAATGGCACCGGTTAATTTCGTTGCATTGAAGGAAGGGGCCGTATAGAAAAGTGTATGACAATCTAAGATTTTATTATCAGTACGAGCATCTATCAATTTAACATTTTCATAATTGATTTGCTTTTCGAGATAATCCCACTGGGCATACTGTCTAGCTGATATTGTTTTCCCGACACCTGGTAGTCCATAACAAATGCCCATATATTGATACTTGATACAGGCGTCACAAAACTCGGAAAATTTCTTATATTCCTTCGTTTCAATAAATATTTGTTTGTTATTCATTGAAATACCTCTTTAATTTTGACTTCAATGACTTAGGTAGCTCTGAATCTCCTTCATATTGGCTTTGTTTGGACTGAACAACTTCTTTCATTGAGCACAAGAATATCGAGTAACGTATGGTCAGCTTGCCAAATCTCATTAGGATATCTTGCTTCTCTTCGATGAATTAAATCAAATTGATTTTCGTATGCTTTTGGGCCATCATGCGCTAATTTCTTCAAGCTTTTCGAAAGGGATTGCGAAACCATATACACTTGGTAATAACTCGGTTGCTGCGAGCTTTGTTTCTGAAATTGCTCACAGATCATTCGATGAATAGACGTCAGTGAATTCCTTTTATACTTTAAAATTAGTTGTTCAATCGCTATGACAATCTCCGGATCTAAATGTATTTTGCCAGCATCACTTCTTGTTTTTCGAATTAACCCTGTTAATCCAAATTGTTCATAGTCCCGAATCCAGTATTGTAGCGTTCTTTTTGCGATGCCGGTTTCTTCTACAATAACAGTCAATGTTTTCTCAGAGCGAAGGTACGGAGCAATAACTTGATACTTCGTCATCGCTGCTTGTCTTTGTTCTTCAGAAAAACATGTTAATGAAGGATGTTCATTCTGCATAGATATCAACCCTTCCGATTTACTATCTTTCTAAATATCGATAAATCGTTGTGCGAGACACACCCCACTTTTCAGCAACATCTTTTATTGGTGTGCCACTTTCAATTAAAGCCTTCATCATTTCAATATCTTTTGGTCCATACTTCTCAGGACGACCACCAAGACGACCACGTGCTCTTGCAGCTGCTCGTCCTGCAGCCGAGCGTTCCTCAATCAGATTCCGTTCAAATTCTGCAAAGGCTGCAAATAAATGAAACATCAATTGCCCCGTTGCATTGCTTTTGTCCAAGGTCAAGTTTTCTTGTAAACTGTGAAAGCCTATTCCTCGTTCGTTCAATGTATTTACAATTTGTATTAAGTCTTGCATGTTGCGACCAAGACGGTCTAATCGCCAAACGACAATTGTATCTCCTTCACGTGCATACTGAAGTGCTTCCTCTAACCCTGGACGCTTCTTTTTTGTCCCACTCATTTTATCGTGAAAGATTTTCACACAGCCATGTTGCGTTAACGCGTCCATTTGTAAATCTAAATTTTGTAATCCTGTTGACACACGTGCATATCCAATTAACACCAAACTCACTCATTTCTCATTCTTCCTTTGATTTTAGTGTAACATAAGATAAATAATAATAGGTTAATAGACATAGAATAATGAACAGAGTTTTGTTGCATTTTTGATGATAAAAAGCGTCCCTTTCGAAGTAAAAAGGAGCGTGTTCAGAAAAGGGAGAGTTTTGTAACAAGCAGGAAATTCTATAAAACGGAAATGGAGTTTATGAGTGCTTTTTTAATTTTATTCATCAATCCGGGCCATTTAATGAAACAAGAATCTCAAGCATAATTGAAGAAAAAAGATAATAAAACAGACCCCCTTGGTAATTTTGAAAGGGGGTCTTCTTAATTATTCTCTAAATTGGATAATGAATCACCATGCTTATCCTTGTAATTGTATTTCCGGAGTTATGGTAAACATGGGGCCTATCAGCTCTGAAGCGTATGGAATCACCATTTTTTACTGAATATTCTTCATTATCTATACGGATAGTCAATTCCCCATCAAACACTGTAATAAATTCCTGTGTACCTTCCCTATGTGGTTCAGCACTCAAATAAGCACCTCTTTCCATCTCTACCGAATACATTTCAAATCGTCTTCCATCTTCAAAAGGAAAAAATGGATACAGTCTGTATTTTCCGTTATCTTCATTTAACTCCTGAATCTCATTTTTGAAAACGATAACTGTATCTGGTTGCGGCTCATTAATAAGGGAAGTAAAAGAAACTTTTAGTCCGTTAGCTATTTTCCATACGGTGCTAATAGATGGATTTGATTCCCTCCGTTCTATTTGCCCCAACATGGTTTTACTTACACCTGTCATCTCAGCAACCTTATCGAGACTAAGTTTTTTTTGTTCCCGAAGGGTTTTAAGGTTATTTGCAAGTACAACATTGATGTTTTCCAAAAAATATTCACACCTTTCTATTGTGCATTATAACGTCTATATTGTATAATCAAAGAGCACGAACGTTAAAACGTACATTTTGTACAATTATAACATATAAGGAGTGGATACCAAATGCCATTAGTTCCGTTTTTGCTTTTTGTTTTTGTTACTAGCTTTACACCCGGCCCCAATAATATCATGGCTATGTCAAATGCAAATAAATATGGATTTAAAAGGTCTCTCAATTTTGTTTTTGGAGTAGCTATCGGTATGTTGGTTATAATGCTTTTTTGTGGTTATTTCAATCTTCTATTGTATAGTTTCATACCTAAAATTAAGTTTGTGATGAGTATTTTGGGCAGTTTGTATATGATTTACCTTTCATTTAAAATAATGAAGAAAAAAAAGCAGAATAAAGGTGATGATGATGAAAAGTTAAATTCGTTTTTATCTGGAATGCTGTTACAATTTATCAATTTCAAGGTAATTTTGTACGGTATTACTGCTATCTCCCTTTTTATCATCCCATTTTACAAATCAAATATAAGTATGATTTTATTTTCGGTTGTTCTAGCTTTTGGTGGATTTGCGGGTACCTCGTGTTGGGCGATTTTCGGGTCATTGTTTCAAAAATTCCTATCAAAATATGAAAAACCATTTAATGTAGTGATGGGTTTAATGCTCATTTATAGTGCAATCTCAATTTTATTTGAAGGGTAGGAACAAAGAATGATTAGAAAACTTATCGAAACCAAACATGCACCACTGCCAGTTGGTACGTTTTCTCAAGCGATAATCGCAAATGGCTGGCTTTACGTGTCTGGGCAGCTTCCCCTCAATCCCATCACGGGTACACTCGTTGAGGGTGGTACACTTGAACAAACAAAGCAAGCGCTCCAAAATGCTCTAGCCATTGTTGAAGCTGCGGGCTTAACGGTAGATGATGTAATAAAGGTAACCATTTTTCTTCATGACATGGACAGCTACTCGAAGGTGGATAATTTATATCGGGAGTTCTTTAGTCAGCCTTATCCAGCTCGTTCATTAGTTCCAATGGGAAACTTGGTTAGAGGCGGTGAAGTGGAAATTGAAATGATTGCTGTATTTCCATAACGCGAGGAATACTAACTTATCGCGATCCCCTAATATGTCGAAGTATTCCGCAATCGGGCGCTATTGCTGAACAACGAACAGACCGATAAGAATAGTTCTATAAATAAGATTGGATGTAAATAATTAAGAAACCCATCTATTTTCCTCAGTGAAGATAGATGGGTTTTTAAGTGCAAAATATCGCTTAAAATACGTGCAAAATAACTCCTAAAGTGACAACTTATGAAATATGTGAAGGAATACAATCATCTAAAAGTCAATATGGAGAAATCAGGATTCATGTATGGACTGTGTGATACAAGAACCATTAAATATAGTCAAGACTTAGATGTATTACTTAACAAATTAATGGAAATTAGATATCCAGGATTAAAGAAAAGAACGAATTAAATGAAGCCAGACAATTGCTAATAAAAGGAAGGCGAATAAAGTGCTAAACCCATTGGCTTTAGAATTAAATCAAGTCATTGAAGAACGCAATAAACCAGTATATGAGATGTTGTCATTGTTGGGAAAATCATTGTATTTTCCAAAAGGGATTGTCAGCCAGGCTGGAGAGGCAAAGGGAAAAGCAGACCGATTCAATGCAACAATCGGGATGGCTTCAGAGGGTGGACAACCAATGTATTTAGATGTCATCCACAAGAACCTCTCCTCCTACGATCCGATAGACCTGTATCCATATGCACCAACGGCAGGAAAACCAGAGTTGCGTGAAGTTTGGAGAAAGAAGCTTCTTAAAGATAATCCTTCCCTTGAAGGAAAGGAATTTGGCACTCCGATCGTGACGAACGCGCTGACCCATGGATTGAGTATCGTATCCGACCTGTTTGTCGAAAAGGGGGATCCTATTTTACTACCAGATAAGTATTGGGATAATTATCATATAACATTCAACGTCCGCCGCGGCAGCCATACAGTGACCTATCCATTATTCACCAAAGCAAACCTATTTAATGGAAAAGGTTTGCTGGAGGCCCTTTTATCCTGTAAGAGCGGAAAAGTCATCCTGGTGCTTAATTTCCCTCATAATCCAACAGGCTATACTCCGTTGGAAAAAGAAGTGGAGGAAATCCTTCATGCCATCAAGCAGGCAGCGGATCTGGGGATTAACATTGTTGCTGTTATTGATGACGCTTATTTTGGATTATATTATGAAGATTCAATCAAAGAATCTATATTTGCTCGTTTAGTAGGGTTACACCCTCGTGTCCTCCCCATTAAAATTGATGGGGCAACCAAAGAAGAATATGCTTGGGGCTTTCGTGTTGGGTTTCTCACATTTGGAATCCAAGATGCTTTGGTTTTGGAAGCGCTGGAGAAAAAGACGATGGGTTCCATTCGTAGTACCATTTCTTGCAGTCCCCACCTTTCCCAAACAATCATTTTGGATGCCTTGTTAAATCCCGAATTTGAAGTGCAGCGCAGACAGAGAAATAAGGTTATGGAAGCTAGGGCGAAACGAGTCAAAGAGATTTTAGCAGACGGGAAATATGCGGATGCATTCGAACCCTATCCATTCAATTCAGGGTATTTCGTGAGTCTTCGAATCAAGCATTCCGATGCAGAAACGCTGCGGATCCATTTGCTCAAGCGGTACGGAGTGGGGACTATCTCCCTAGCCAAAACGGATCTTCGAATCGCATTTTCCTGTGTTGAATTAACTGATTTGGACCTGCTTTTTGAACTTATCTATCGGTCATGTAAAGAATTAGAATCCATAGTGTAATAGAGACCCTTACATAAGGTCCTTTTTCTTCCTTGGTATTATCGGAAATGTTTTTCAGACCTGAGATAAAGATTTCTCATATTAAAGAATTAACAAAGGTATCCATAGTGGTTATGGAAAGGTTTATCCCATAATTTACAATAAGAAATTATCCTTCATAGGAGGACAATGTATCATGACAAATCAAACGACGGAATATACTCTGGTCGACTTTATTCGAGATATGACATGGATCATAGAGAGAAATGAGAGTGAGGCCGTTCGGGTGGCAGAGGCAGAGCGTTTGCTCGGTGAGCTGCTTCGTACCACATCCTGGCTCTCACCCGAAAAGTGCAAGCCCAGCTCGGAAGGTTATGCCCGCCACTCCCTATATTGTGATCCGCAGGATCGTTTTGAGATCATTGCACTTGTCTGGAAGCCGGGGCAGAAAACGTTACTCCATGATCACGATGGTACTTGGGGAGCCGAAGGGGTTGTGGCTGGACAGATCAAGGTGACGAACTATCTTCGAGTGGATGAGATTTCAGAAAGTGTAGTAAAGCTCAGGCAAACGGATACATTGATTGTAAATCAGCAAATGACTGGCAAACTCCTGCCCCCAGCGGATTGTCATATCCTTGAAACCCAGGGCGATCAAACGGCAGTAACCATCCATGTTTATGGAAAACAACTCCGTAAGTTTCGGGTATTTAAACCTTTACAACAAGAAGGTATTTTTTCAGCCCACGATTCCTTTTTAGGATATACCCCAGGGCCAATCTAAGTTTATAAGGTATGAAGTTACTATTGTTGAGAAAGAAGCATTAATTCGTTTTAATAAATCCTGATTAACTAAATTAATGTTAATTAGGATTTTTCTAATTGGCTGGTAATTTCTAAACATACTGGATGTTAGGTACTATACAAAGCAAAGCACCGTACTTCTGATTCCATAGTTTGACAAAAGCGTAATTTACCAATAGTATCACAAGTAATTCGAACTTCTTTATAGGAGAGATAAAGATGAAAATTTATGTAGATGCGGATGCTTGTCCGGTAAAAGATATTATTATATCGGAAGGAGGAAAAGCAGGAATTCCTGTTATCCTTGTTACGAGTTTTTCGCACTTTTCTAATGCGGAACAACCTTCAGGAGTGGATATTATTTATGTTGATTCTGGAGCGGATGCTGCCGATTATCGGATTATGAAGTTAGTCGAATCAGGTGATATGATTGTTACGCAAGATTATGGATTAGCATCGCTAGGTTTACCAAAAGGCTGTATCGTCCTTCACCACAAAGGATTTAGGTATACCAATGAAAACATTGATCAATTATTACAAACACGATACTTAAGTGCAATGGCTCGAAAAGGCGGAAAGCGGACAAAGGGACCAAAGCCGTTTACGGCAGAAGATCGGGAGCAATTTAGGAGGCTTTTTAAACAAGCTATTTCTAAAAAAAATAACTAAATCTATCGTTTAAAATTTTAGCCATATTCAATTACCTGATATAATCATTAATAAGGCAAGTACAATCGCTGGAGTAAATATTTCCTTACTATTGCTATTATCTCCAATCTATCGATTTTATCATGTTGTAATTATATATATTTGCTAACTTTATTTTAAAAACTTTGAAATAAAAGCTCTTACCCATTTTAACTTTAATTGGGAAATTCATTTGGAATTGGAAAGAATATTGTGAAAAAATATACATCTAATTTCCAAAATTAATGTTAAAATGTATATATTACTTTTGGAGGTTAAGAACCATGCAAAAAACATTGGATAACACAAAGACTGACCAAAAAGACAAACAAGTTCCAACAACATTTTCACGAACAAATCCGTTTCAAGCAAAAATTCTTAAAAACATTAATATAAATGGTGCAGGCTCTAGTAAAGAAACAAGGCATATTGAGTTATCACTAGAAGGGTCGGGGCTTTCTTATGTGCCAGGTGATGCCCTTGGTATTATTCCTTCAAATGATCCAGAACTTGTTGCTTCCCTGCTTGAAGAGATGCACTGGGATGAAGCAACGCCTGTAACAATCAATAAGCAAGGTGAAACACTTCCACTAATGGAAGCGTTAACTACCTATTTTGAAATTACACTGCTATCTAAAAAGGTCTTACAGCAGGCAGCTGCCTTTACAGAAAACGAAGAGTTACAAAAGCTCATCCAGGTTGAAAATGCAGCCCAATTGAAGGAATATTGCTATGGGCGGGATTTACTTGATATGGTACGTGAATTCGGTCCATGGAAAGCAACTGCTCAAGAATTTGTCTCTATTTTAAGAAAAATGACGGCGCGGCTCTACTCGATTGCGAGCAGCATTGCAGCGAATCCAGAGGAAGTTCATTTAACTATCGGTGCTGTACGCTACACAGCTCATGGACGCGACCGTAAAGGGGTTTGCTCTGTGTTATGTGCGGAACGTGTGAATGAAGGAGATACGCTTCCAGTTTTTATACAAGCAAATAAACATTTTCATCTGCCAGAGTCTCAAGATACTGATATTATTATGGTTGGACCTGGGACAGGTATTGCACCATTCCGTTCTTTTATACAGGAACGTACAGTGAATAGAGGAACAGGCCGTTCGTGGCTATTTTTTGGGGACCAGCATGCAGCTTCTGATTTCCTTTATAAAGATGAGTTGGAACAATATCTGCAAGAGGGAGTACTTTCTAAATTAGATACGGCCTTCTCTCGCGATGGCGCTCAAAAAGTATATGTTCAACATAAAATGCAAGAACACAGTAAAGAAATATTCGAGTGGCTGCAAACAGGTGCTTATTTCTATGTGTGTGGAGATAAGGAATACATGGCGAAGGACGTCCATGAAACACTTACTAACATAATTGAGAAAGAGGGTTCCATGAGCCGCGATGAAGCAGAAGCGTATCTGAAAGATATGCAGAAGCAAGGGCGTTATCAGCGTGATGTGTATTAAATGGTAAGTAAATATATTTACAAACGACCTTTGTCCCGTTCGGTATGAAGGTTGTTTGTCCTGTTTCAGGATTAATGTGAATTTGTTGCTGCCCAATAGATTTTCCAAAAGCAAAAAATGATTTCTAGCCAGCCTTAATGAACCCTTTATTTCTCTATCTTTCTTTAATCGAGGCATTAGTCTGAATGATTCGTCTTTTTCTAACAGTATTGACACTTTTCCGACATAATTATAGAATAGCACTGAACATATGAATCAACTAAACAAGTTTATTATGACACATCCAATTCAATAGCATAACTTCATTCGGTCAAAAAGTACGATTTGAAAATTTAGGGAGTAATTATTTATTGAAAACTAATTGCTTTTTTTTGGAAGGTGGCTGAAATCGCTTTCAAGTAAAGCGGTATTAAAATGATGTTCCCGATAAAAAATACGAGTAGTTGTTATGTGAAGAACCCTTAGTAAGGTAATTTAAGAGGAGGAATTATTTTGGCGAAAATGGTTTTAAAGGACTTCTTAACACCCCAACTGAACGAGTTGAGGGAAAATGGTCTTTACAATGTTATTGATACTGTAGAAGGACCCAATGGCCCTATAGTTACCATCAATGGCAAATCACTAATCAATATGTCATCCAATAACTATCTTGGTCTTGCCAATAATGAAAGAATGAAGCAAAAGGCGCATGAAGCAATCGATAAGTATGGGTTGGGAGCAGGTGCAGTCCGTACAATCAATGGTACATTGAGCATTCATAATGAATTAGAGAAAACAATTGCCAAGTTCAAACATACCGAAGCGGCAATTGCCTTCCAGTCGGGGTTCAATTGCAACATGGGTGCTATTTCAGCTCTTATGACTAAGAAGGATGCTATTCTCTCGGATGAATTAAACCATGCATCGATCATTGATGGATGCAGATTATCTGGAGCGAAAATTATCCGCGTCAAACACCAGGACATGGACGATTTACGCCGAGTTGCGAAAGAAACGATTGAAAGCGGCTTATACGAAAAAGTCATGTACATCACGGACGGAGTTTTCTCAATGGACGGTGATGTAGCAAAGCTTCCGGAAATCGTTGAAATTGCTGAAGAGTTTGGGTTAATCACATATGTAGATGATGCTCATGGCTCAGGTGTAATGGGTAACGGTGCTGGTACAGTCAAGCATTTTGGCCTCTCAGACCGAATTGATCTGCAGATTGGGACCCTTTCAAAAGCGATTGGCGTCGTTGGCGGATATGTAGCAGGGTCAGAGCAATTGATTGACTGGCTGAAAGTCCGGGCACGTCCGTTCCTGTTTTCAACTTCATTGACTCCTGGCGATGCTGCCGGTTGTATTGAAGCGATCAATATTATGACTGAATCGACAGAAAAAGTTGAAAAGCTTTGGGAAAACGGAAGATATCTAAAAGAAGGCTTAAAGAAACTTGGTTTCGATATTGGCCATTCCGAAACTCCAATTACTCCATGCATTATCGGAAAAGAAGATCTTACCCAATTATTTTCTCGCAGGCTGATGGAAGAAGGCGTGTATGCAAAATCGATTACCTTCCCAACGGTTCCTAGAGGTACAGGCAGGGTTAGAAATATGCCTACGGCTGCACATACCAAGGAAATGCTCGATGAGGTTCTGGCAGTTTATGAAAAAATTGGCAAAGAGTTGTCTATTATCTAATCATTTAAAATTTTACAAAGAATAACAGAATACTAGAATCAATTGCAAAATTTATAGTAGAAACCTTAGGAGGTAAAGTCTTATGAAAAAAATTCTTATAACTGGCAGTCTTGGACAAATCGGTTCTGAATTGACACACCGTCTCAGAGAAGTGTACGGAACAGAAAACGTTATCGCAACAGACATCCGCCGTATTGAAGGCAATCCAGTCATCGAAAGAGGTACATTTGAAATCCTTGATGTGATGGATTTTAAAGCAATGCTTGACCTTTGCAAAACATATAAAGTCGACACTCTCATCCATCTTGCTGCGCTGCTGTCGGCGGTAGGTGAAACAAAACCAAAATTCGCATGGGATCTAAATATGGGCGGTCTTATGAACGCACTTGAAGTTTCCCGTGAATTAAACCTAAAACTCTTTATACCGAGCTCCATCGCAGCTTTCGGACCGGAAACACCGGCAGATATGACACCTCAGGATACAGTTCAAAGGCCTACCACAATGTACGGTGTTACTAAGGTAGCCGGAGAATTGCTCTGTGACTACTATTTCTCCAAATTCGGTGTAGACGTACGCGGAGTAAGGTTCCCTGGTCTGATTTCTTACAAGACTCTTCCAGGTGGGGGAACAACCGATTATGCAGTTGACATTTACTACGAAGCTCTGAAAAACAAGAAATATACATCTTTCATTGGCAAAGGAACGTTTATGGATATGATGTATATGCCAGATGCAATCGAAGCAATCATTCAATTGATGGAGGCTGATCCTTCACGATTGAAGCACCGCAATGCATTTAACATCACTGCGATGAGCTTTGAGCCAGAACAAATTGCTGCATCAATTAAGAAGTTCATTCCTGAATTTGAAATGTCATACAATGTTGATCCTGTACGCCAAGGCATTGCAAACTCATGGCCAAATAGTATTGATGCCTCTGCCGCACGTGAAGAATGGGATTTTAATCCACAATACGACTTGGATCGTATGACAAAAGACATGTTGGAAAATTTATCAGAGAAATTAGGCATTCCTTTTAGAGAACTTGTATTAGCCTTTTAATTTCTGCAAACTGTACAAACTTCCGTCTACCAGTCTATTATAATCCATCTCTAGAAAAAAGACAATTGTATTTTTCGGGTGGACTACTTTCTGGTGATTATGTTATCTTAAGTTATCTTGCAATAATAAATATGAACATGGGGTTATATGAATCTTGCTTGAATTTTGACAATAAGCGTACAGGGGAGGAAACGAAATGGCAAACAAGGAATTGAGTAGGGGCTTAAGTTCGCGCCATATTCAAATGATTGCTTTGGGTGGAACGATTGGGGTAGGTCTATTTATGGGATCATCCAGCACAATAGGCTGGACGGGTCCATCCGTTATGTTAGCATATGGAATTACAGGAATTTTTCTTTATTTGATAATGCGCGCCATGGGCGAAATGCTCTACTTGGAACCAAGTACAGGTTCATTTGCAACATTTGGATATAAGTATATCCATCCAATAGCAGGATATATGACTGCCTGGAGCAACTGGTTCCAGTGGGTAGTTGTTGGTATGGCGGAAGTTATCGCAATCGGCACATATATGCAGTATTGGTTTCCAGATCTTCCAGCGTGGATCCCAGGCCTAATCGCAATGGTTATCCTTGGGGCAGCGAACTTTATTTCTGTTAAATCATTTGGTGAATTCGAATTTTGGTTTGCGTTGATTAAAGTAGTTACGATTGTATTGATGATTGTTGCAGGTTTTGGCCTGATTTTCTTCGGTCTTGGTAACGGAGGAGAATCAATCGGCTTATCGAACCTCTGGAAAAATGGCGGTTTCTTTACTGGCGGTCTTAAAGGATTCCTCTTTGCCCTATCACTCGTTGTTGGTGCATATCAAGGTGTAGAACTTATTGGTATTACAGCTGGTGAAGCGAAAGATCCTCAGAAAACAATAAGGAACGCGATTCAAAGTACAATTTGGCGTATCCTCGTATTTTATATTGGTGCAATCTTTGTTATTGTCACAGTTTATCCATGGGATCAATTAACTTCTTTAGGAAGCCCGTTCGTAGCAACTTTTGCAAAAATCGGTATTACAGCGGCAGCCGGAATCATTAACTTTGTTGTTATCACTGCTGCGATGTCCGGATGTAACAGCGGTATCTACAGCGCAGGGCGCATGCTTTATACTCTTGGTGTTAATGGTCAAGCTCCAAAAGCGTTTGCAAAGGTTTCGAGTAACGGAGTGCCTTTATTCGGTACAATTGGCGTTCTAATCGGCCTTGGCGTTGGTGTAGTGTTAAGTTATATTGCACCAGAAAAATTGTTTGTGTACGTCTATGCTTCAAGTGTTCTTCCAGGTATGGTTCCTTGGTTTGTCATCTTGATCAGCCAAATCAAGTTCAGAAAGGTTCATGCTGATAAAATGGCCAGCCATCCATTCAAAATGCCTTTTGCACCTGTCACTAACTATGTGACAATTGCTTATCTGACAGCGGTGCTTGTTGGTATGTGGTTCAACGAAGACACTCGTATTTCACTAATTGCGGGTATCGTCTTCCTGGCTATTGTGGCAATCAGCTTTTATGCTTTCGGAATCAACAAGCGTGTACCTGCGGAACTTCAAAAAGAAGATCGGTCAGATAAGAAAGCAGTGTAAATTTTAATACAGAATAGGGACAGTTTTTAAAACTTGTCCCTATTTTTCCTTAAAGGCTGGATGCAAAAGGAATATGAGTAAAGAATCATAAGTATAGGAACGGGTGAAAACAATGAAATATCGATCAGCATTTGAAATCATTGGTCCGATTATGATTGGACCTTCCAGTTCACATACTGCTGGTGCAGTCCGAATTGGCCGCGTGGCCAGAACCCTGTTCGAGTGCCAGCCGAAAAGGGCTGTCCTCTCGCTGTACGGCTCATTTGCAAAGACGTATAAAGGACATGGTACTGACTTAGCTCTCGTAGCGGGATTATTGGATTTTGATACATTTGACGAGCGGATCCCCGAGGCTATGGAAATAGCAGAACAACTGGGCATGGAGGTCATCTTTCAAGAGGAAGAAGCCATTACAGAACATCCCAATACAGTAAAGATTAATCTTTTTGCGGAAGATAAAGAGCTGGAGATCATTGGCATCTCCATCGGCGGAGGAGCCATTGAAATAACAGAAATCAACTCCTTCAAACTAAAATTATCGGGTGACCCTGCAATCCTCGTCATTCATAATGATCGTTTTGGCGTCATCAGCTCGGTAACAAGCATTTTTTCGCAAAATAAAATAAACATCGGTCATATGGAAGTGGCCAGGAAAGATAAAGGCGACATGGCCATCATGGTCATTGAATCGGATGAAAAGATAAATAACCAGTTGGTAAGCGATCTGCAAAAGCTGGACAACGTTGTAAGTGTCATCCGTATTGTTGAATGATAATATTTTCGGGCATTAAACATAAATGATTAGTAGATTCAGGGGGAAATGCTATGTTTCGTAATGTAGCTGAACTTGTTTCGCTGGCGGAACAACATCAGGTAAAAATAGCCGAAATTATGATTCGGCAGGAAATAGAAGTTTCTGGCCTTTCCCGTGAAGAAGTGCTTGCCAAAATGGATCAAAACCTGACCGTAATGGAACGGGCGATCGAACGGGGCATAAAAGGAGTAAAATCACGCACAGGACTCACAGGCGGCGATGCAGTATTGCTGCAAAACTATATTCAAAGCGGGAAATCTCTTACCGGCACATTGCTGTTGGATGCGGTGAGCAAGGCGGTTGCCACGAATGAAGTCAATGCAGCAATGGGCATCATTTGTGCCACACCGACGGCAGGATCGGCGGGAGTCGTTCCAGGTACATTATTTGCAGTAAAGGATAAACTCAATCCAACTAGACAGGAAATGATTGAATTTTTATTTACGGCAGGGGCGTTTGGATTTGTCGTTGCAAACAATGCATCCATTTCAGGGGCTGCAGGCGGTTGTCAGGCAGAAGTAGGTTCGGCTTCAGGGATGGCAGCAGCTGCAATTGTTGAAATGGCTGGAGGTACGCCTAAGCAATCAGCCGAAGCGATGGCCATTACCTTAAAAAATATGCTGGGCCTTGTTTGCGATCCGGTTGCTGGTCTCGTTGAAGTGCCTTGCGTGAAACGGAATGCAATGGGTGCATCCAATGCTTTGACAGCTGCCGATATGGCCCTTGCTGGGATAACCAGCAGGATTCCATGTGACGAAGTTATTGGAGCCATGTATGCGATTGGACAGTCAATGCCTTCTGCGTTAAGGGAAACAGCCGAAGGCGGGTTGGCGGCTACTCCGACCGGACGGAGGCTAGAAGCAGAAATCTTTGGCCATCCGAAAGAAAAACTGATTGATTATTTAGTATAACTCCTTTAAAAAGCTGCCGGTCATTCCAGGCAGCTTTATTTATAGGAATCTATGAAAGGATAGAGGGGAATCTGGGATCATGTGAATCCGCTCGTATCGGAGGGGGCGTGTTAAGCATCCAATCAGATAAATAAAAGGAAAAATTCCGCTTAATTTGTAATTATCATTAAAAATAGCTTAAATAGACGGAGAAATTCCGCCTATCTACTCGTAAAAATTGAAAATGGGGGATTTTGCGCTGAATAGTCGGAAAAACTTCCCTTATTTACCCCGAAACAAGCTCCGTTCCACATTTAACCGGAAAAAATCCGCTTATTTTTGCTGGTTACTTAAAGGAAGATGCTGCTTTATTTTAATTCACGCGGCAAGGAATATGAATAATGGCAGGATTCCTTGACTATCCCTTTTCCTTACTTTAATATTCTCGTTTAATTACAAAAAACGAGCCCCGAATTGTTCCAGCTAGTTTAGATTTCTGTCTAGCAAACTTAAACTTCCCTTCTAACTCCTTGGGTACCTCCATCCCCTCCGAAAGCTTAAAACCAACGGCACGTTTCGGCTTTGAGCCATCTAACGTATACAAGACGTTGACCTCAAGACCATCCTCATAAAAGACGTAAGCCCAATTGATATTTTCCACTTGAAAACGCGAAGTTTCTAAAGGTTTGGCCGCAAACTCTATATCACGTTCTTCTTTCAAAATCCGGTTCACATAATCAATGGTCTCCTGGCTTTCGTCAGCTGGTTCAACCGTAAACTCATGCTTGTATTTATTCATAAAATAACGGGCTTCATTCGCGCGTAAACCAGCAAGCGCTTCTGCTATAGGTGAGGACTCTAAGCCAACTGTAGACACATTTTTAAAATCAACTATATAGGTCATTTCCCTCGCTCCTTTTTCACTTATCTCTAACAATTATTAACACTTCACAGAACTTAATACACATCAAGTAACAAGGTTTCTTCCTGCATCGGTTCCTTCAGATTGAAATCCGGGATTTTATTAATTAAAATGCTTGGAAAATATAGCAGATAGTGGCAGGATACTTTTGTTAAGAAAAGGAAATATAGACCAATTTTAAATGAAATCTATTATAATAGGAAGATAATTCAAAGTATAAATACCATATAGAGAACGAAAAGGGGGGAACGCATGAATGATCCCAGCAAAGATAGATTCTACTTCAATCACTTCAATAAGCAAAAAAAGCGTGGAATCCATCTTCGATTGGTTGGATCAGCATAAACAGGCGTTCTATACGCTTGGTTGGTCCTATCTTAGTAACCAGAAGGAAATGGAAGAGCTTTTTTACCGGTCCATTTTAAAAATCCACAAAGAATTGCCGCGCTTTAAAAGTGAAACATCATTCGAAACATGGGTTACATCCATTTTCATACATATTTGTCGTGAGCTTTCTATTGATAGAGGTTTACAAGCTTCTGGGGAAGGTGAACCACGTCAGAGTATATTTAAAGCACTTGATCAATTGAAAGACATTGAGAAAGAAGCGATGGTCCTTACCTATGTAAAAGGTCTCTCACATGTGGAGGCGGCACAGCTTCTCCAAATATCAGTGGAAAAGCTGAAAGAGCTTTTGTTTTCCGGAATTCAGTCACTTAGGATAGAAATGGGGTACGGTTCATCCTTTAATGGCTGTAAGGAATATTATAAGGATTACATCGATTATTTAGAAAGAACTCTAGATCGCCCGAAAAAGATTGATTTAGAGATACATATTTATCATTGTCAAGAATGTCAGGTGGATTTGGCTGGCTTTCAAGATGTCATGTTAACCATGATAGATCTAACCGATGGGATGAAAGATTTGCATATACCATCCGGTTTCATGGAGAACGTCAAAACAAGGCTGGTAGAAAAGGAAAAGGACAGACAACAAAAGAACAAGAAACGTTTAAGAATGGGCATTGTATTTGCAAGTTTTATAGCATTATTAATAGGTATAGAAGTTTTTACAGGGAGTTTTACTAGCCTCTACTATACTTGGACAGAAAAAGATCAGGAATTGCGTCCCTTTCTGCAACAGGACCTTGGTGAAAGGCTGAACCTGGAAGCGGAAAGTAATGGGGTGAAAATTAAGATCAGAAGTGCGATTGCTGATGATGTTCAGACGCTTGTCTTTTATGAAATCGAAGATACAAATGAAGAAAATCAATATATGATGAATTATGATGATGGGGTTATTGTGGAGAATGAACTTGACCTCATGAATACGGAAGGTCATCCTAGGTACTATCCCCCTGACCTTAAATCAGATGGCAATAAAAAAGAGATGAATGTGTATCAAGGAAAAATTAGTCTGCTGCCACTCAATAAGGAGAATGGAACGATCAAACTAAAAATCACAAGGCTCTTGAAATTGATTCGTGATTCATCTGACCAGAAAGTTATTAGCACTCCCTTGTACCCTGGATATGAAACTGGGGAGTGGAATTTCGAGATTCCTGTGACAAAACAGCCTTCCGTTGAATATGCCTTGAATGAAGAAACAGAAGTCGAGGGGATCCCGGTTCGATTTGATAAACTAACCATTGCCCCAACAGCAACGATTCTGCAATATGGTATTAATAATGAAAAGCCAGAGAAGATGATTGATGTTCTTAATTTTGGCAATCTGGAAGTGAACAATAAAATTGTAAAAACTGATCTGTATGGCAGCTCTTTTATGAATTCACAGCAAGACATGAATTGGACGACTTTTCAAACAAACTTTGAACCCCTTTTCGGAGAAAAGCCAAAAGAGGTTCACGTTCAACTCGCATCTATTAATTTAACGTTTCAAGACCCAAAAACCATCGAACTGGATGCTGCTAAGCAATATCCTCAAACTTTTGAATATGCAGGCAGTACAATCTCTATCGACAAACTGGAAGTTGGACAGCCCTCCATTATTGTCATAAGCGATCATGAAGTGAAGAATCGAGCGTATGAGGCGCTTAACTTCAATATTGTGGGAGAAGATGAAAACGAGCCGATTACTACGGAGATGAATACGGATGGAGTGCTCGTTGATAAAAATGGGACGGAATACGATACGAATGAATTCCCAGTCCCTTTTGATGAAATCGAGCAGCCTCGTTATTTCGTAACCGTTCAAAGCATGAAGTTGGACGGTAACGGCACTGGTGAGAAAGTGGTTCCTAAAAAGCTGGAGATTTTTGGATATAGTGCAACGAAATATTTGGAAGATGTGGTGAAGATTTCGTTGAAAAAAACTCGGCATAAAAAGAAATGAAAGGAAGCTATTATATGAATTTTCAATCTGTTGTTGCTAATGTTCCTGATTATAAAGCTTTTCTGACGGTTGATGAAATGGATGAGAGCTGCAGGAAGCTTGCTAATGAGTTTCCCAATCTCGTTACCGTATTTGAAGCTGGAAAATCTAGAAAGGGACATTCGATTTTATGTATGAAAATTGGAGATGGTCCAAAGAATGCTTTATGCTTTGCCTGTCCTCACCCTAATGAACCGATTGGTGCCATGACACTTGAGTACTTTTCACGTGCTTTGGCTGAGAATGACGAATTACGAGAAGGATTAGGCTTTACATGGTACATGATTAAATGTATTGACCCTGATGGTGTTCGTCTAAATGAAAACTGGTTCAAAGGGCCGTTTAATGTTTATACTTACGCGAAAAATTATTTTCGGCCCATCGGCTATGAACAGGTGGAGTGGACTTTTCCGATTGATTACAAAGAGCTGCATTTTCACAACCCGCTTCCTGAAACCCAAGCTTTAATGAATTTAATACAAGAAATCAAACCAGAGTTTATGTATTCCCTCCATAATGCAGGGTTTGGGGGAGCTTATTGGTACTTGTCACATGATCTGCCAGAACTGTATGAAGGTTTGAGGGAATCAGCTATTAAACAAGGGATCCCCTTAAATTTAGGAGAGCCAGAGGAACCATTCATTACAAAATTTTCTCCCGCAATCTTTAAAAATATGACAATCGCTGAAGCGTATAATTTCATAGAAACATTTAGCGGTGAGAAGCCAAATATAAAAAATGGAACTTCAAGTTCAGACTACGCAGCGGGCGTAGCAGACTGTGTAACTCTTCTTACTGAGCTTCCTTATTTTTTTGATTCTCGAATTGAGGACTTGAGTGAGGGAGAAATCACACGGAAAGAAGCCATTTTACAGGGGGTAAAGCAATCACAAGCTCATTTTGCCCGTCTAGATCAGCTTCTAACAGAAGTCCGTCCTTATATCTGTGAAGAAAACCCATTTGTAAAACTAGTAGAAGAAGTGATTCAGTATATTAAAGAAGGCAGTGATGCCAAAATCAACTGGGCTGAAAGTAATCCCGAATTTGAAAAAAATGCTTCCATTGCAGAGATTTTTGATAATTTACAGGCTGCAAAGTTTTATAATGGCTTGTACTTAGGTTTAACCGTTCGTACGTGTGAATATGAAATCGAACGGCTTAGGCAGCAAAAAAATAAAGAAGAGATGGCCTTGAGCAAACTCATGGCCACCTGCGAGAAAGGTCAACAGTTCTTAAAAGAGTATTGTGAAAACCTTGACTGTGGGCTTGATTATACGGCGATTCCCATACAAAAGCTTGTCCGTATTCAAGTAGAGAGTGGACTGCTAGTGGCTAATTATATTCGTGAAAATCGATAAACATCAACACGGAGGAACCTTGTTATTATTGCTAGGATAAGGAAGGGGAGTGTGGTAATGCCGGTACCTAATCTTACATGTAAAGAAAAAATTGAAACAGAGGATGAATTACGTTCGATTATAGGGGAACCGAGTGAACTAGTTAGAAAAAAAGTGATTTCCTATGTAGACGATCATTGTAAGGATTTTATTTCCCGTTCTCCTTTTCTAGTGATCTCTACTTCTGATGCTTCTGGATATTGTGATGTTTCACCTCGTGGAGACACGCCTGGGTTTGCTCTTGTCCTTGATGAAAAGCATATCATTATACCAGAACGGCCAGGGAATAAGAGAATAGATACATTGCGAAATATTTTATCCAATCCAAAGGCAGGTCTGCTTTTTCTTATTCCTGGTCTGGGGGAAACGTTAAGAGTCAATGGAAAAGCATACTTGGTGAAAGATGACATTCTCCTTGCACAAATGGCCCATCAAGGAAAGAACCCCTTGGTTGGAATCTGCATTGAAGTGGAAGAATGCTTTATTCATTGTGCAAAAGCGATGAAACGATCAGGCCTTTGGGAACCGGAAACATGGAGTGAAAAGGGGTCACTTCCAAATGCAGCAAAAATCCTATTAGAACATTCAAAAATCCCCGACATGACCGAAAAGGAACTAAACAAAGTGCTCGAAGAAGATTATTTGAACGAACTCTACTAGAGTTCAAATAAGGCGAACAGTGACTGACACTGTTCGCCTTATCCGTCATATACTTGCGAAAAATCTATGCTGATTCTTGATCGGAGGCTTTTTCCTGAATTAAACTCTGAGAATTGCTTTTCTTTTAACCAATAGAGTTATGATTGGATTTTATTTTTTGTAGTTTTTATCTCTAAAAGAAGTATCAGCAATCCTGTCTACATAAAATTCACCGTTCAAATAGCTGATTACAGAAACACTGCAATTATCATGGTGAATATAACTGCTCATTTTTGCTAATTGCATTAAATAGTTGCCGATTGTAACTCCGTGTGAAAATACTAGAACATTGCCACCGTCATGTTTATGTTTATGAACAATCTCATTGATAGCAGTGTTTGTCCGTGAAAAAAGCTGTAAGTAGGATTCTCCTTCAGGTGCTGATAGATTTAAATCGCTAATGCTGAATAATGTTTCTAGGATATTCCCATATTGAGCTAGAATTTCCGTTTGTAATAGGGATTCCAATGCACCGAAGTTCATTTCCTTTAGACGTGGATCCGTTATGATGGGGATGTTTCGATGGCCAATGGCATACCTAGCCGTATCTACTACTCTCTGGCTTTCACTTGCGTATACTGCTTTAAATTCGATATCAGATAAACCAATTCCTACAGATTTCGCCTGTTCAATTCCTTTATCCGTAAGAGGTGAATCACAAAATCCTTGTAATCGTTTCTCTACATTAAAAAGGGTCTCTCCATGCCGAACAAAATAAAGCTTCACTTCTTTTTCAGAGGACACGCGTAACCACCTGCTTTGTATTGGATTTAATAGATTGATAAATTGAATTTTACCACACCATTGAAGTAGTTTGTAATTAAATTCACCAAGCAATTTCAAGGAAATTTAAATCATTGGATGAAGTGAAAGGCATTTTTGTGCCTGCATTTGCTTTTTTCAAGGAATAATAAATTCAAAGAGATTTTTTAGAAGCTAAATATAACCTCTAAACATTATAACGTTATATTGACCGAAGTGAAAATACGTGGTAACCTAATCCTGTAAGTAAAACAAACGAGGTAGATAAAACCGCATACAAGTACCCACTTTATTAGGTTTACCGAAAAGGATGAGGGAAATGAAAGATTGTTTTGTATTGCAGAATGTAAAACTGATCACTGGAAATTCTGTAGACATCATCGTAGAAAATAAAAAAATCCAAAACATTGTTCCGGCAGGTACTGGAAATGGCGGAAATGTAATGAACTTTAAACATCAAGTGGTGGTTTCCAGCGGCTGGATTGATATGCATGTCCATGCCTTTCCAGAATTTGATCCATATGGTGATGATGTAGATGAGATTGGCTATAAAACAGGGGTAACAACGATTGTAGATGCCGGCAGTACGGGTGCTGATCGTTTGCCTGACTTGGTTTACAGCTGTAAAAAGTCGAAGACGAATGTTTTTGCCTTTATAAATATCTCACGAATTGGCCTTAAGCGTATCGATGAATTATCCGACCTTTCGTGGCTCGATGAGGATGCGTTAAAAGCAGCCATAGCCGAACACAAAGATTTTATTGTTGGACTGAAAGCGAGGATTAGTAAAAGTGTCGTGGGGCCAAATGGAGTAGAACCACTAAAAGTGGCCAGAAAATTTTCTAAGGACACTGAGCTGCCATTGATGGTTCATATTGGTTCAGGACCGCCGGATATTAATGATGTCCTTGATTTGCTTGAGAAAAAGGATATTATCACCCATTACTTAAACGGGAAAGACAATAATTTATTTGATGAAGCAGGAAAACCTCTTCCCAAGCTGCTGGATGCAATGAAACGAGGAGTACATTTGGATGTTGGCCATGGGAATGCAAGCTTTTCTTTCCAAACGGCAGAGCGAGCGAAAGAGTATGGTATCCACTTTGATACCATCAGCACGGATATCTATCGGAAAAATCGCTTGCACGGCCCGGTGTATAGTATGGCCAGTGTATTATCTAAATTTTTGTATTTAGGCTATCCCTTAAAAGAGGTCATAGATGCCGTTACAGTTAAAGCGGCAGACTGGTTGAATAAGCCGGAACTAGGCAGGATTTCTGCGGGAGATTTAGCCAACCTCACTTTATTTTCAATAGAGGATGGAGTGACTACGCTGATGGATTCCGAAGGAGATGAACGAACAGCAGAGCAGAAAATTGTCGTAAAAGGAGTGGTTATTAATGGAGAATACATTGAATGCTAAATATGGCTTGAAGAGGGTTATCAATGCAAGCGGCCGGATGAGTATTTTAGGTGTTTCAGCCCCAACAGACACCGTAATGGAAGCTATGAAAATAGGCGGTCAAAATTATGTTGAAATCGCTGATTTAGTTGATAAGGCAGGACAGCATATCGCTGATCTAATTCAATCAGAGGCAGCTGTCGTCGTGAATTCGGCATCGAGTGGAATCGCTCTTTCTGTTGCAGCAATCGTGACGGAAGGAAACCGGCGAAGAAGTGAAAGACTTCATCAAGAAACTATTCAAAAAAATGAAATCATCATGCTGAAGGGCCATAACGTTCAATACGGGGCTCCGGTGGAAACAATGGTTTTCCTCGGCGGCGGAAAATTAGTGGAAGTCGGATATGCCAATGAGGGTAAAGCGGAGCACATTGCCGATGCCATAACTGAAAATACGGCGGCGATTCTTTTCGTCAAATCCCACCACGCTGTTCAAAAAAATATGATTTCTGTTGAAGAGGCTTTTGAAATAGCGCAAGCGAATCATGTTCCATTGATTGTCGATGCAGCTGCGGAGGAAGATTTAAAAAAATATGTACAAGTTTCTGATTTAGCAATTTATAGCGGCTCGAAAGCGATTGAAGGTCCAACGTCCGGAATAGTTGCCGGAAAACAAAAATATATCGATTGGGTAAAGGTTCAATTGCATTGCATAGGCAGAAGCATGAAGGTCGGCAAAGAAACAACCTTTGGATTATTGCAGGCATTAGATGAGTATTTTGTCAAAACCGACAATAGCGTAAAGGAAAAAGCCAGCCTAGAAGTTCTTAAATCACTTGAATCAATTGACGGTGTAAAAGTTACGATTGTACAGGATGAAGCAGGCCGTGCCATTTTCAGAGCTCGGATTCACATTGATCCGGCTGTGACGAAAACAACTGCGAAGGAAGTAAATGACAAGCTAAGAAATGGTGAAATTGCGATCTATACCCGTGATTACGGAATTCGACAGGGCTTTTTCGATCTTGATCCACGACCATTACAGGGTGACGACATTTACGTAATTGAAGGCCAATTAAGAGCAATTTTAGGAGGAAACAAACAATGACAAACATTGAAAAACGTTTTTATCACAACCGCGTTGCCTTGAATGTTCTAGCTAATAGCATTGAAAATGCGGTCGAAGTTTTTGAAGCGGCGGAAGGACATGTACTAGTTGGGGTGCTTTCAAAGGATTATCCTACGGTAGAGGCTGCTGTAACTGCGATGAAGGAATATGGGGCAGCGATTGATGAAGCCGTATCAATTGGCCTTGGTGCGGGTGATAATAAACAAGCAGCAGTGGTCGCGGAAATCGCAAAATCCTATCCGGGAAGTCATATCAATCAAGTGTTTCCTACGGTGGGGGCAACACGTGCCAATTTAGGAGAGAATGATAGCTGGATTAATTCTCTCGTATCTCCAACAGGAAAAGTAGGGTATGTGAATATTTCGACTGGTCCTGTAAGTGCTGCAGCGGATGAAACAGCAATTGTTCCTATCAAGGCGGCAATTGCGTTGGTGCGGGATATGGGTGGAAATGCTTTGAAATACTTTCCAATGAAAGGCTTAAAGCATGAGGATGAGTTCCGTGCAGTTGCGAAAGCTTGCGGTGAAGAAGGGTTTGCGTTAGAGCCAACTGGTGGAATTGATTTAGATAATTTTGAGACCATTTTAGAGATCGCTTTGGAAGCAAAAGTGCCTAAAATTATTCCTCACGTATATTCCTCTATTATTAATAAGGAAACAGGAAAAACAAATCCGGATGATGTGAGATTACTACTTGCCATTACGAAAAAATTGGTTGAGAAATATGCCTAAACAAATTGTTGCTTTCGGGGAAGTCATGATGCGTTTGCAGGTGCCGGGATACGAATTACTGACTCAGGCTAACACATTACAATACTCTTTTTCAGGCACGGGGGTAAACGTTGCTTCTGCGATGACTAAGTTAGGCCATAATGGCTATCTTGTGACAAAATTACCAGATAATCCTTTAGGTGATGCGGCAATTTCTTTCTTACAGCGATTGGGCATCAATCAAAGATTCATTTCTAGAGGCGGAAAAAATCTTGGTTTGTATTTTTTAGAAAATGGTTTTGGGCAGCGGGCGAGCAGGGTTACCTATACGAATCGCCTAGAGAGCAGCTTTAATACTGCCTGTGGTTCGGATTACGATCTGGACTTGATTGCAGATCAGGCAGATATTATTCACTTTTGCGGTATAACGCTTGCCATGACCGATGGGGTCCGTGATAGTATGAAAGTACTGGCTAAAAAGGTAAAAGAAAAAGGCGGATTAGTTTGTTTCGACTGTAATTACCGCCCTTCCTTATGGGAGGGGGGCTACAGCGAGGCGAAACCCCATTATGAAGACATGCTAGACTTGGCTGATATCGTCATGATGAATGAAAAAGATGCGCTGTATATTTTAGGAATGGAAACAGCAGAAACGTCCCGGGAGGAACAGCTGAAAGACCTCATTCCTAAGGTGGCAAAACACTTCGATATTCAAACGATTGCGGGAACACACAGAGGGATTAATAGTGATAATACCCATTCTTTACAGGGATATATGTATAAAGACGGGCAGTTTCACTTCTCAGAAAAGATTTCTTTTTCCGTATATGATCGAATTGGAGCCGGAGATGCGTATACTAGCGGGATTCTACATGGCGAGCTGGCTGGATTTTCACATGAGAAAACAGTCCAGTTTGCAGCAGCAGCAGGAATGCTGGCCTGCACCATCGTTGGCGATACCCCGATGTCGACGGAAGCTGAGATTTTGTCCGGCATGACTGGAACCATTAATGATATAAAGAGATGAAGGAGCGAATAGGGAATGAATGTGAAGCGAAAAAAGGGCCCATTGTATTTACAAATTAAAGAAATTTTGAAGGATCGTATTTTACATGGTGTTTATTCGATTCACACCAACATTCCCTCTGAGCCCCAATTAGAAGAAGAATTTAATGTTAGCAAAATTACCATACGTAATGCCATTAAAGAACTGGTTCAAGAAGGATATCTGGAGAAAAAAAGCGGCAAAGGAACAAGGGTCATTGCGAACGTTTCGATTGCCAAGCTTTCAAAAGGGAAACGCTTTACGGAATTATTAGTAGAAGATGGCCACCACAT
Organism: Neobacillus sp. MER 74; assembly: GCF_023714155.1. Lineage (NCBI taxonomy): Bacteria > Bacillati > Bacillota > Bacilli > Caryophanales > Bacillaceae > Neobacillus > Neobacillus sp. MER 74. The sequence continues at coordinate 6,636 of NZ_JAMAUV010000015.1, read as the reverse complement.
TACCAAAAAGATATTAAGTATTAAAAGGCTTGAATTGGTTCAGGATTCAGAACTTTATTCTTTATTTGGGGACCATTGTATTCAAATTGAACGACTCTACATATTGGACAATGAGCCTTATATTCATTTTACTCATTACATCCTATTAGACATGAGTGAGGCAGATGTAGAGGATGTCAATATCGGATCGTTATACCGCTTTTTAGAAGAGAAAAATATTCGACTAGAATCATTCCGTGACGAATTTGCGGTTTCGATCGCATCTAGTCATGTTAGCGAAAGACTAAATTTAGAAAAAGACACAGCTGTATTAAAAAGAATTCGTCGTTCTAGTGACGATGAAGGAAATGTAGTGGAATATAGCGAGGGTTACTATAATACAACTAAACAAAATTATATTGTTACGTATAATGATTCCATGCAGTAACCCGATTTTCTGTATTTAATGTAAGCGATTACCTAGGGGAGAGTGAGAAAAGATGAGTTTATATTTAATAGGTATTACATTGGCAGCCATTGTAATCGTTATTTTAGGAGTATCCTGGTGGAAATGGCATGCATTTATCAGTTTAACGGTAGCAGGCCTGTTTCTGGCTGTTTTTTCTGGCGTACCAATGGACAAGATTGTTACTGCCTATGAAACGGGAGTGGGCGCTGTCCTTGGACATCTAATTGGAATTTTAGCCTTGGGAACCATCTTAGGTAAAATGATGTCCGACTCAGGTGCGGGCATGCAAGTAGCCGATTTCTTTATCAAGAGATTTGGTGTGAAATACCTGCCATGGGCGATGCTTCTTTCTGGATTTATTATCGGGATTCCTGTATTTTTTGAGGTTGGTCTAGTAATCTTGCTGCCTTTGGTTATTTCGATTCGCAAATCTACGAAACAAAATATCCTATTAATAGGTATCCCGGTGCTTGCCGGATTGTCGATTGTACACGGATTAGTTCCTCCGCATCCGGGTGCGATGACTGCGATTGGCATATATAATGCAAACTTAGGACATGTAATGCTTTATTCATTAATTATTGCTTTTCCAACTGCTATCATTGCCGGTCCTTTATTTTCAAAATGGATTCAAAAACGGCTAACTCCTGATGGTGAACCTGAATTAATCCGAGTTGTGACAAAGTCAAGCGGATTACCAAGTACTTCGATTTCGTTTTTCATTATCTTACTGCCTGTTTTATTAATTATGTTAACAGTAATTGCTCCATATCTATCACTGCCAGGTGCGATAGAAAAATTCCTATTATTTATTGGCAGCCCGGTCATTTCCTTACTAATCGCCTGTTTTACAGCCTATTTCTTCCTGGGCTACCGACAGGGCATGGACAGGACGTTAATCAAAAAATTAACGGAAGAATGTTTATTGCCGTTAGCTTCGATTATTCTCATTATTGGGGCAGGTGGAGCGTTCAAGCAAATTCTAATTGAAAGCGGTGTCGGAAACGCTATTGCAGCAATGTCCGAGCAGATGTCCTTGTCACCGATTGTCCTTGCCTTCCTGGTTGCTGGATTAATCCGAGTCGCTACTGGTTCAGCAACAGTAGCGTTAACAACCGCTGCCGGAATTGTTTCTCCAGTAGTGGAACATATGTCAGGTGTTAACTTGGAATTATTAGTTATTGCTACGGGTGCAGGTTCACTAATGCTCTCACATGTAAATGATGCCGGTTTCTGGTTGGTAAAAGAATATATGGGTTTAACGGTTAAAGAAACATTCAAGACATGGACAGTCATGGAAACGATACTTTCTTTTGTCGCCTTTATTCTAGTTTTAATTTTAGATGTATTTGTTTAAGGTCATAGATTTCACTTTTTGAAAAAACAATAGAATACTATAAAAATAGGGAGTTCCATTAAACAGGAACTCCCTATTTATTTCTCATAATAATATATATTAATACCAAGTTTCAGTTTTCCTAAGTTTATTTAGGATCCTTATAAAAACCTTTTTTAAGTAATTCAATCTCCAACGAAAAGGTCTTTATAACATCTTTAATTTGCATCTCTTTTCCGAATGCATGGGCGAGATTCTGAAACGAAACAGCCATCAGCATTTTAAAGATGTGGTAGAGATCTTCCTCATTCGATATGTTTATATTCTCCGGGTTAATTAAGTGGATAATTTCAAAAAATTTGCTTTTTCTTCTTTCCCCATACATATTCTGAGTAAATGTTTTTTCGAATTTGTAATTCATATTTAAAAAGGCATTTTTAAAATATTGCCGATTTTCTGGTTCTTCAAAAATAATAAGAATGCCTTTAAACCAATCCATAATAGACTCAAATAAATCTCCATTGTTCATTTTGATGATTGCGATAAATCGCTCATAATTCCGTTGCGAATGCTCATGTAATAAATAGTAGAATAGATCTTCTAGGTCTTCAAAATATTGATAGAAACTTCCCCTGGGGATTCCAGCGTCCTTGATCACATTCGAAATGGAAGCCTCATGTAAAGGGGCCCTCGAAAACTCCTTCTTAGCAGCATTCATTAATGATCTTTGTTTTTCGTTTGATAAATTAAAAAAGGTTTGTTTTGGCATTTGACGAGCTCCTTTTTTGAAATGATAACGTGTCATAATAGAATTAAAAATATGATAATATTCCTATATTTATTTGTCAATATTCCAAATGACAATGTGTCATTTTGTTTATTGACGCTCAAAAATAGATTATTTATAATTCATTCTATACGTTATTAAGTAAGGAAAGCAAAGGAAGGGAGAGCGTGATTAGCGGACACATAATGAATGGAGAACACGAAACTATTCATCCATTAAGGGAGGAAAAAAGGAATGAGCACTAAAAAATTGCTGTTATTGAACGTTATTATTCTACTTATATTAGTGGGTGGTGGTGTTGGAGGATATGCTTATTATAATGGAGCAGTAAATTATTTATCGACGGATAATGCCCAAATAGCAGGACAACAAGTAACGATTGCTGCTCCGGCCAATGGCAAATTGACCAATTGGGAAGTCAATCTTGGTGATCGTTTTTCAAAGGATTCTAAAGTTGGAGCCATTGCAACAACGGATGAAAAAGGTAAACCTATTGACATGAAAGTGACAATGCCAACAGACGGGACGATCGTTCAGAATAGTGGAGTTCAAAATTCATTTGTGGCTGCAGGAACACCATTAGCGAAAGAATATGATTTTAATAATCTTTGGGTTACAGCAAATATTGAGGAAACCAAAATTGATGAAGTGACAATCGGGCAGGATGTCGATATCTATGTGGATGCCTTTCCAAATAACACGTTAAAAGGAAAAGTACAGCAAATTGGTTTAGCGACGGCTGGAACATTCTCTTTGTTACCAAGTTCGAATAATACAGGGAACTACACTAAAGTGACTCAAGTAATTCCAGTGAAAATTTCCATTGATGATAATAAAGGTGTAGCCATCGTTCCCGGTATGAACGTAACAGTACGGATTCATAAGTAGGTGATAACATGCTAATTTATATCACTGTTTATGTTGTCTTAGGCCTATTGCTGTTACTCTTAATAAATTTAAGAATATTCAATAAAAAGAGATTAAACAAAGCACAAACAAAAAAAATGAATGAAGAGGTAATCGAGAAGGCCGCTTTCCCTGAGACTAATGAAGAGGAGATTAAGGAAAATATACCTCAGATTGAAATCAAGGACATAACGGCTGAGGAGATTTCCTTAAAGGAAGTGTTGAAAGATTCTGCTCATCTGGAAGCAGAATTGGAAGATGCAGTGGAGGATGTTCAGCCGAAAGAAAGCATGAAAAAGCAGAAAGAATTATCTGCTTCCGATTCTGAGAAAGATTCAGGAAACGGAAAAATTCTTGTGGCTTTAATGCTAGGTGCGTTTGTTGCTATTTTGAATCAAACCTTACTGAATGTAGCGATTCCTCATATTATGAATGATTTGGGGATTTCAGCCAATACCGTACAATGGCTCTCCACAGGATATATGTTAGTAAACGGAATTGCGATTCCTATAACGGCCTATTTAATAGAGAAGTTTGGAACAAGAAAACTGTTCATCAGCGCCATTTTTCTATTTACATTGGGTTCAGTAGTTTGTTCAGTGTCAGCAAACTTTAGTATGCTCATGATTGGAAGGGTCATTCAGGCTTGCGGTGCAGGTATTATTATGCCCCTGTTAATGACTGTGTTTTTTGCCTTATTTCCTCCGGAAAAGCGCGGCAAGGCTATGGGGATTATGGGGATTGTTATGATATTTGCTCCTGCGATTGGTCCAACATTATCCGGTTGGCTCATTGGCCATTTTTCATGGCGGTTATTGTTTGATATTGTTATCCCAATCGGTGTGCTTGATTTAATTCTTAGCTTCATGTGGATGAAGGACGTTACTAAAGTCACAAATCCTAAATTTGATTTCTCAGGATTTTTATTTTCAACCCTAGGATTTGGGTTCTTGTTATACGGATTCAGTGAAGCGGGTAATGATGGCTGGTCCAGTAAAACGGTGGTTATCTCCTTAATCATTGGAATAATTTCTTTAATCTGTTTTGTTTGGCGGGAACTGACGGCAGAAAAGCCAATGCTTGATTTACGGGTCTTTAAATATGATATTTTCGCCTTAACAACCGTTATCAGTATGATTGTTAACATGGCTATGTTTGGCGCCATGATCTTACTTCCGATTTATTTGCAAAACATTCGAGGGTATACAGCTTTACAATCAGGTCTGTTGATGCTTCCGGGTGCCATCGTGATGGGCATAATGTCCCCTATCTCAGGAGCCCTTTTTGATAGAATCGGGGCAAGATGGCTTGCCGTTACTGGATTGGCGATTACTGTACTTACCACATGGGGATTTACCAGCCTGAGTATGACAACCAGTTATGGCCATATTCTGTTTTTATACGTAATGCGGATGTTTGGAATGTCCTTTATCATGATGACCGTCATGACAGAAGGACTGAATCAGTTACCACGTCACCTTGGTGCTCATGGGACGGCAGCCTCGAATACCGCAAGGCAAGTCGCTGGAAGTATAGGGACCGCCTTCCTAGTTACAGTTATGACGACAAGACAAGGATTTCATTATAGTGAGTATGGGGATGCCATCTCAAGTTCCAATTCTTTTATAACCAGCAGTTTATCGCAGCTAGCTCAAGGTTTGTCAGCTTTCACGAACCTGCCGGCTGCAACCGGAAAAGAGCTCTCCACCTATTTAATTTACGGTCAAACCATGCAGCAAGCTACGATTGAAGGGATAAATGATGCCTTTATTGTTGCAACTGGAATCGCATTTGTAGCCTTAGTTCTATCGTTCTTCATCAAACGGTCCCGAGTAAATCAACAGTAAAAAGTAGTAAGTTAAATGGAATATTTAGTTGTCCGGCTTTAATTATGTTGGGCTATCGTCTTTGAAAGAAGGGGTAGGAATGATAAATTTAGGGCTCTTGATAATTCGGTTGGCTGTTGGAATGACGTTCGCGGGGCATGGATGCCAAAAATTATTCGGCTGGTTTGGCGGTCCAGGTGTAGTCAAATTTGGTGAATATTTAGGGTCGATTGGAATCAAGACAGGCAGCAAGACATGGGCAATTTTAGCAGGAATATTTGAATTGGCTGGCGGACTGCTGTTTTCAGCGGGACTGTTCACCTGGCTGGGTGCAATCCTTATCATAATCGTTATGATTGACGCCATCTTCACCGTCCATGGCAAGAATGGCTTTTGGCTGACTGAAGGCGGTTATGAATATAACTTTATTTTGATCGCTGTAGTCCTTGGGGTGGCGCTCATTGGACCAGGTGAGTACGTATTAATTTATAAGGCATAGTTCAAACGGATCGTTCTGCTAGTTTTATTTGCGCAAATAATGGCCTTCATCCCATGATGAAGGCCATTTCCTTGCTTTTACTCGAATTTTTCATAGAAATCGAACTTCTATTAGTGTGTTAAGAAAGCAGCTAATGCTTTGCTCTTTTGTTTTCGCTCCTTTCGCATTATTGCTCGGTCCGGTGCAGATTCATGCAATTTTTTTTCTTCTTCAGTTTCAGGAATGACCTGTGGAACATGTGATGGACGTTTATGCTGATCAAGTGCAACAAACGTTAATAGAGCAGTAGCTGCAATTCTACGCTCACCACTTTTTAAATCTTCAGCAATAATCTTTACAAAAACCTCCATGGATGATGTACCCGTCCATGTCACATAGGATTCAAAACAAACCGAATCTGATGTATGAATGGGACATAAAAAGTCTACTGAATCGGTTGAGGCTGTTACACATTCTGTGCGACTATGACGAGCTGCGGAAATGGACGCTACCTGGTCCACATCACTCATTAATCGTCCGCCAAATAATGTATTGTGATTGTTTACGTCATTTGGGAATACACGACTTGTTCGTATAACTCTGGACTCTTTACAAAATTTTGCTTCCATTTAATTCTCCCCCTACTGTGTTTAAAAACTTCAGATGCTTTACGGATAAGGATAATATAATTATCTGAATAATTAAAATTGAAAAAAATTATACTTACTTGAATGAATTTCATATTTCCAATCCCTTGTCTCTCAAGCGTTTCAAGGCATGAAAAAAGGAGTACCTCCCCAAATTCTTGTATAATGTAAGTGACCAAACAAACATTACATGAATAGAAAAGAGGTT
>NZ_JAMAUV010000014.1:0-111272 GCF_023714155.1 Neobacillus sp. MER 74 | reverse complement strand
ACCCGTCCGCCGCTAGACTCCGAAGAGTCTCGCTCGACTTGCATGTATTAGGCACGCCGCCAGCGTTCGTCCTGAGCCAGGATCAAACTCTCCAAGAAAGTTGATTAGCTCATTTGTTACGTTGGCTCATGTTCTAACTATATATAATAGAAGAAACATGATTAATATTGTTTGTTTGCACGATTTTGTTTGTTTAGTTTTCAAAGAACAATTCATTATGTCAGAAGCGACATTTATTATTATATCAACTCTCTATCGTTATGTCAATATAATAATTTATCTTTTTTTGAAATCACTTTTAACGAATTAACTTCCGTTACAAGCAACTTTTATATCATAACACTGTCGGTTTACTTATGCAACAAAAAGTTTTTCTTTTTTCTCCTTCCTTCTATTGAGACGGTTCTTATGTTTCTTTTAGCAGAATAATGTCAACCAGAATCGTTCCCATGGTCACAAAAAAGAGAGGTTTCTAATTAGATAGAAACACTCCCTATTAAAATTACGAACATGTACATTTAAATACGCAGCAAAAACTTCTGCATCTTTTGCGTTCATGATAATCATCTTTTTGCTTATCATGTTGAGTATCCTTTTCTTTTCCCTTAAACCCCCACCAAATGACGGACGGGCGGCATTCGTATTTTTCCTTACAATCCATAACCCATTTTCCTCCTAAAAAATGATTTATTTATATATAGTTTATTAAGAGCAAGAAAAATGGGTTGGACGAACACCCTGCCCGTATCCTTTTTCTAGAAAATTCACCTGGCAATTTCTCGTATTTTATACTGGGAGTAATGAAAACACCAGAACCAGTCCATCGCATCTCCCGGGGGATGACAGCGCATTCATTCATATAATATTTTGTTTGTAAAGGCTTTCAATTGAAGGTTCATATTACTGTCACATTTATTGTGAAATTATTCACAATCTAGTGTTATACTAACCTCATCAAGTTATTAATTACCAAAAAATCACTAATAGATTAGTACAAGTTTAAACCCACTGAAAAAGGAGATTGATCATCATGGAAAACAGAAATAAAAAAGTAAACCGGGTTGTCTTAGTTGGAACTGGTGCAGTCGGTTGTAGTTATGCCTATTCTATGATTAATCAAGGAGTTGCGGAAGAATTAGTTCTCATTGATGTGAACGAGGCCAAATCAGAAGGCGAAGCGATGGATCTTAACCACGGAATCCCATTTGCACCATCACCTATCCATGTTTGGAGCGGTTCTTATCAAGATTGTGCACAGGCCGACTTAGTTGTAATTACCGCAGGCTTAGCACAAAAGCCTGGTGAAACACGCTTGGAGTTAGTGGAAAAGAACACGAAAATTTTTAAACAAATCGTAAAAAACATTATGGCAAGTGGATTTGACGGGATCTTCTTGGTCGCAACCAACCCTGTCGACATTTTAACCTACGTGACTTGGAAAGAGTCCGGGCTGCCGAAAGAACGTGTGATTGGTTCTGGTACCGTCCTAGATTCTGCGCGTCTCCGCTTTGCGCTTGGTCAGCATTTCAACATGGATACTAGAAACGTTCATGCTTATATTATTGGAGAACACGGAGATACTGAACTTCCCGTTTGGAGCCGTGCGGCAGTAGGTGTCGAACGACTGGAAGAACTCCCAGCTGAAAAACTAAACAAAGAATCTTTAGAAGAAATTTTCGTGAATGTCCGTGATGCTGCTTATCACATTATTGAGCGAAAAGGTGCAACGTACTATGGAATCGGAATGTCTCTCGTTCGAATTACGAAGGCCATTTTAAATAATGAAAACTGTATCCTGACAGTTTCTTCTTATCTAGATGGACATTATAGACAAAATGATGTGTTTATCGGGGTGCCTGCAGTCATTAACCGCGGCGGAATCCGTGAAGTCCTTGAAATTGAGTTAAATGAAAAAGAAAAAGAACAATTTAGCCACTCCGTTAACGTATTAAAGGAAACGATGAAACCCGTAATCTAGGCATTGCTGCAAGCACTCCATTTTTTCAATGAAAAGATGAAATCACTATTGAAAGCAGATGAAGATATGGAAACGATCAATCATACAAAAAAAGGTTATTTTATGATGGCGGTATTGTGGCTGGCTTATGTAACCTTTGCCATGAACTGGGTGGCGGGCTCTTCATTGACCCCTCAAATAACCGAAACGTTTTTCGGTGGGCCGGTGGATCCTATTATATCTCAATTAGTGAATTATTCGATTACGACCGCACGTGTATTTGCGAACATCTTAGCAGCGCTAGTGCTCATGAAATTAGGGCCGAAAAAAGCAGCAGGCACAGCAATTGGCCTGTTAATGATGGGACTTGTTGCGATTTACCTGCCTAATTACTGGGCCTATACCGCAGCCCGGATGGTCATGGCCGTAGGTGGCTCGATGGTGATTGTCTACATGAACCCCATCGTCGCTCACTATGTTAAAAATTCAAATGTAAAACTGCGCATTAATGCGGCCAATACCGTTGCTTATAATGCGGGGGCCTTTATTGTTGCCGTCTTATTTACGGTTTTTGCTAAGCAAATGGTGGCCAACTGGCGTTTAACCTTAACGTTATTTGCTTCGTTAACGATTTTGTTTTTTATCGGTTGGCTTTGGAAGGCAGAGACCTTTGAAACAAAAGATAGCGGTGGAAAATCTGAAAAATATGGGTACAGAGACGCTCTTAAGGACGGATTCCTTTGGCGCTACGGTCTAGCGTTCGCTTCCTTTTTAACGCTGTATGTATTATCGCTAGTAAGCTTTAAAGCCATATTTGATCAATATACCTTGTTAAACGGCTCGGTTACGAACCTATTAATCTCAGGTTTCGGTATACTTGGTACCTTTGCAGGGATTCGAATCGGGAATAAAGGGGTAGCGCGGAAACCGATTCTCCTATTTTCAGGTATCGTCATGGTGGGAGCCTTTGCCCTAGCGCTCGTTTTTGCAAATAAAGTTCCGTTACTCTCTTACACGCTCATTTCAATCTCTGGATTTGCGATGTATATCCAGTACCCAATCTTTTTGAATCTGCCCCATGAATTAAAAGGGATGACGCCACAAAGATTGACAATTATGTTCGGCTTATTCTGGGCCATCGCCTATGCGGGCCAAACCATTGCGACGATCGTGTGGAGCTTTATCTTAGGCGCTTCCGGATACACGGCCGCCATGATCTTCTTTATCGCCGTGTCTAGTTTGTACATCTTCTTGGTGGCAACCTTTCCGGAAACCAGACAAAAGGAAGCAGCTGTAAGGACAGCAGCATAAGTGGGTAGGAGTACGGGGACGGTTCTTGTACTTCAAATTGAGGATATATACTAAAGCAATAACGGTTATTAACCAACAACCCCCCTTTGCCTAATAGCGAAAGGGGGTTTGTTTTTGAGGAAGCAAGAGAATCCCTCGCTTCCTAAAAGATACTTTCTTCATATTCCTTTATTTTATTGATACGATTTGCGTGTCTGCCACCTTCTAAAGGGGTTGTTAACCATATTTTTGCAATATCGCGAGCTAAGCCTGGACCGATGACACGTTCTCCCATCGCTAAGATATTGGAATTGTTATGCTCTCTTGTGGCCTTAGCACTAAACGTATCGTGCACCAGTGCACAACGTATTCCCTTTACTTTGTTTGCCGAAATACTCATTCCAATCCCAGTGCCACAAATTAAGATACCTCTATCTACTTCACCACTTGCTACCTTTTCCGCAACAGGAATAGCATAATCTGGATAATCAACGGAGGCTTCACAGTCACACCCTAAATCTAAGTACTCCATTTTCATCTCTTCTAGTAATGAGATAATCTCATTTCGAATCTTAATACCACCATGATCAGATGCAATAGCAACTCTCATTTTATTACCTCCCAATTGTCCAATGACGTTAATCTTCTTTCTTATACTGGGAACAATCCTGACACATGCCATACCACGTTTTAACGCCTTCTGTACTTCCAACAATGTCTATTACTTCTTCACACACTTGACATATAATCGTACCTTGTTTTTCAATTAGTTTCTCTCCCATCAGTCGCTTCCCCCTTAACACTTTTGTTAAATAAAAACTGATTGATCCAAACACCAATAAAGGGATATACCTTTTCTAACATAAAAGCTTTTCTAGTACTCTATATTTATCCTGCTTATCGGCTATCTCGGAATTTACGTATCTAAGTTCTTTATGAATGATTTTATTTTCTTTCATTCCAACTGCTAGACCCGAATATCCATTCATCAACAGTTCCACTGCCTTAACGCCCATATTACTTGCTAATACCCGATCAAATGCGGATGCATTTCCCCCTCTTTGGATGAACCCTAATGAGGTAGTTCTTACACTAATGTTTAACTTCTTTTCAATGTAGTGCTGCATGTCCTGCAAATCATACATTCTTTCGGTAACGATAACGAGGTTATCATTTCTTCCATTACTCATTCTTAAACGTAATTTTGAACAGATAGAATATAAATCTAATGGTTCTTCTGGAGTAGAGATGATTTCTCCTCCACCTGCTAAAGCAGAATATAAAGCTAAATCGCCGCAATATCTTCCCATCACTTCGACAATCGTTGTTTTATCATGAGAATAATCAGTATCTTTAATTTTACTAATACACTCTAATACGGTATTTAAAGTGGTATCAAATCCTATTGAATAATCTGTATAAGCTAAATCATTGTCAATGGTTCCAGGTATCCCAATCACATTTATACCTAGTTTATGTAACTTTTCGGCTCCTTTTAAAGATCCTTCCCCACCTATGACAATCAAGGAATCGATATCCAAATTTTTTAATCTATTAAGAGCCTTCTTTCGTCCGGATTCTTCCATGAATTCTAAGGATCTTGACGTTTTTAACATCGTTCCGCCTCGATCGGCAATATCTTCTACCTCTTGGGATGTTAATTTATGAATTTTACCATCAATTAAACCTTGGAATCCGCCCTCTATCCCCATTACTTCCACATGATAGTGACTTGCTGCTTTTACTACTGCCCAAATAGCAGCATTCATTCCCGGGGCATCGCCGCCACTTGTTAGGACCCCTAGTTTTTTCATGACCCATACACTTCCTGCAAAATTCAGATTTTATTGAATGTTTAGATCCTGTAATGACAGTTTTCATTAACTAGATTTTTTCAATTTATATTCGGCACTCTTGCTCTCTGCCTTACCTGACTGCTTTACCAAGGAAACAACAATAACAGAACTTATTATCATACTGACGCCTAAGAAAATCATACTGCTATGAAAGGAGCCTGTTGTATCCTTAATATAACCTACAATGTAAGGTCCAAAGAATCCACCCAGATTTCCTATACTGTTAATGAGAGCAATAGCTCCTGCTGCTGCTGCTCCAGTTAAGAAAGAAGGCGGGATCGCCCAAAATGGAGCGTATGCCCCAAATGCTCCACATAGAGCAATGGTTAGAAATACAAATGATAAGACTACACTTGAATTAGAAATATAACTGCTAATAATCATTGCAAAAGCACTTATCGATAAACATACAGCAACATGCAAGCGTCTCTCGTTTTTCTTGTCTGAAGAATTCCCAACTAGAATCATCGTTACCATGGCACAAACATACATAAGTCCTAAAATCCAACCTATACTTTGATTACTTAGAGCTGTAGTCTCAGATAACCCTTTTGAGATGGTTGGTAAAAACATGTTAATTCCGTAATAGCCAACCATCCAGCAAAAATATCCTGCCGATAAGATAAGAACATCACGGTCTTTTAATGCCTGCAAGAATGTGTAGTGCTTTACCTGCTGTTTTTCAAGTCTCTCTTTTGTTGTAACGTCAATTAACCATTTTTTCTCGTCTTTGTTCAACCATTTTATATCTTCAATGCGATCATCAAGATAGAAAAAACAAATAATGCCTAAGATTAATGCCGGAATCGCTTCCAAAATAAACAGCCATTGCCAGCCGGCCAAACTCAACCAGTTGACACTCATCAAAAAAGTAGAGAGTGGAGCACCTAACGCATTTGCACCTGGAATCGCCACCATGAATCCTGCAATAGCTTTTGCATGATGTTTCGTTTGATAAAAACCACTTAAATAGGCAACCATACATGGATAAAAACTAGCTTCAGCAACTCCCAAGAGAAACCGTGCAATATAAAACTCCATTGGTGTTTTTACAAAAGCTACTAATATGGCAAGGATGGCCCATGTAACCATGATTCTACTAATCCATTTTCTTGCTCCTACCTTTGCCATCATTGCGCTGGCCGGTACTTCTAAAAGGAAATAACCAAGGAAAAAGATTCCTGCTCCAAATCCAAAAATTGCATTTGAAAAGCCTAGATCTTTGTTCATTTGCAGGGCAGCAAATCCAATATTCACCCTATCAAGAATGGATATAGTAAAACAAAGAAACAGAAATGGAATTAATCTTAACGTAACTTTTTTAGTAGTTGAACGCTCTAATGCAAACTGATCCAAAATAATTCCCCCTTGTGTTGTTGTCCCTTCCTTACTCCAAGCATCATCTAATTAAAGGTTATAGGGAATTAAATTGTCCCTAAAAAAATAGTTCCCCTAAGAGAGTTTTAAAATTACTAGTATTGAAATTTGTAAACCTATACATCAAACGCTTTCAAAAAACCTTAAATTTACTCCTTCAACACAAATAGATTTGGCGACTCTCCAATCCTTCTATTATATAAATGTAAAAGTTCTGCATAGTCGCTCTCTATACACTTTGTCTACTTGTATGCTAAGTTACCTTTTTTTGCATTAAGTATATCTTTGCATGTAAGGGTTGTCAATAATCCTTTAGGAGTGGAAACTGAATTGGTCTAATCTTTCCAGTACCGATCATATAAGTTTTTCATATGTTTATTCATGACTTCGACTGCTTCTATTTCGTTGTGATCCTCAATGGCTTTTATAAGTAATTGATGCTCATAAAAATTCGTGTCTCGATAATCCGGTCGAGTGACAGTTCGATCTCGAATAAATTTCCACATTTCTTGTTGTTTCATTGCATTACTTATAGCCGCCATAATGTTAATAAATAAGTCATTATGAGAGGCCTTTGCAATACTAAAATGTAATTTGTGGTCTGTTTCTGGTACATAAACACCAGCCATGGTTTCTTTCTCCATCTCTTTGATGGTCGAATAAAGTTCCTTTATATCTTCATCAGTTGCTCTTTGAGCGGCAAATTTTATAATAAGAGGCTCAATATTCATCCTTACTTCCACAATATCCTCTGGAGATATCGATTTAAAGAAAATGGCCGATTCAGAATGATCAGGTGTAATCTGATTACTTTTCACATAAACTCCTTCACCTTGACGGGAATATACAATACCATTCAACTCTAATGCACTAAGGGCCTGTCGAATGGGAACACGGCTTACACCGAATAGTTCGCACAGCTCTCTTTCAGCAGGCAGTTTATCACCTTTTTTAAATGAACCCAATTCAATTTCAGAAAGGATTTGATAATAAATTTGCATATATAATTTCTTACTGGCCACTGGATTAAAATTAATATCAATCACTCCTCTCCGTCTAGTGTTCAATGAAATTGCACAGGCATTCCTGACTGGAATGCCTGTACAGTAAGGATTAGATTAATCCATGTGTGAACCGCCATTAATATCAATTTCTTCTCCTGTTATGTAGGAGGCTTCTTTTGAAACTAAGAAGGCAATCGTTGCCGCAATCTCTTCCGTCTCACCTGGTCTTCCCATTGGAATTCCGTCGATTACTTTCTTTGCTTGATCTTCAGGAAGGGACTTCCAAATGTCTGTATTAACAAGACCTGGTGCTACACAGTTTACGGTAATTCCATCAAGAGCTACTTCACGAGCGAGATTTTTTGAAAATCCTAATACGGCAGCCTTTGAGGCAGAATAGTGCGGCCCGCCAAATACTCCGCCTCCTCGTTTAGCGGAAACGGAGGATAGGCTAACAATTCGGCCAAACTTTTGTTCTTTCATCGTTTTTAGTACGGCTTGCGTGCATAAGAATAGACCAAACATGTTAACATTAAATACTCGGTTGATGTCCTCATAGGTCATATCTTCAACGGTTACCTTTTGTGAAATTCCAGCATTATTGACAAGGATATCAATTCTGCCAAAGGTTTGTAGAACCTTTTCTACCATCGCCTCATTCGATTCTTTGCTGGTGACATTTAATTCAACACCTAAAGCTTTTCCGCCCGCTTCCTCAATTGCATGAACGGTATCCTGAATTCCATCAGCATTAAGGTCAGCGACAACTACTGCTGCCCCCTGTTTTGCAAGGGTTAAAGCAATGGTCCGTCCAATCCCCTTTTTTGAACCACTGCCTGTAACGATCGCCACTCGATTATCTAATTCAAACATGTTTCTTCTCTCCTCGGTAGTTTATTAGTTATTGAGTAAATTTTTTGCTGTAGTGACAATATTCTCGATTGTAATACCATTAAGCTCTAACAACTTTTCATATGGGGCCGACTGCCCGAATTGATCTTGAACCCCAATTCTTCTCACGATCCCCTTGCCTTCTTCCGCAACTACTTCACATACCGCACTTCCTAGACCATTTAAAATATTATGGTCTTCAACTGTAATGATTTTGCCAATATTTAAACAGTCAGCGACCGCTTCCCTGTCAAGAGGCTTAATGGTGTGCATATCTAGTAGTTTTACGGATATACCTTCTTTTTCTAATTGCTTTGCTGCTTCTAAGGCAAGATAGACAGTGTCACCGTTCGCAATAATCGCGATATCTTCCCCATCCTTGATTTGCTTTGCTTTCCCAATCGTAAATTCTTCATTTTCATCATATAGAAACGGAACGGTATCTCTCGTAAAACGAAGGTACACAGGTCCGTACATTTCAGCTGCTTGTTCTACTAATTTTCTAGTAGAATTATAATCAGCACCCATAATGACCGTCATATTTGGAATGGTTCTTAGTACACCCATATCTTCGATGCTTTGATGACTTGCTCCATCATTCGCTGGAGTAAGTCCGCCATGAGAACAGGCTATTTTTACATTTAGGTTGGGGTAACAAATTTCTTGTCTGATCTGCTCCGCCATTCTAAGTGAACCAAATACAGCGTAAGTGCTTACAAAGGGGATCTTACCTGTTGTCGCAAGTCCCGCCGCTAATCCAGCGCCATTTTGTTCAGCTATACCAACATTTACATGCTGATTGGGTAATTGCTTGGCAAATTCTGTGGTCTTACATGATTTACCGATATCAATATCAACCACATAAATGCTTTTATTTTTTTTCCCTAAACGAACAATTTCATCACCGAATGCTTCTCTGGTAGCCTTTTTAACTGGAATATCTTTTTCCATTAAGCTCATTATTTTAACCCCCCTATTACTTCTTCTATGGCTGTAAGATACTCGCCATCATTAGGAGCAACACCATGCCATCCACATGAATGCTCCATAAAAGAGACTCCCTTACCTTTTACCGTGTTAAGTACTACACACTTTGGTTTTCCATTTTTTGCTACGCGAATATCATCTAGTGTTTCAACAATCTCTTCCATCGAATGTCCGTTTATTCTTTTCGTTTCAAAGCCAAATGCCTGAAATTTCTTTTCTAAATCTTGGTTTGGCATAATTTCATCAGTTGTACCATCAATTTGCAATCCATTATCATCAACAAATACTACTAAATTATCTAACTGATATTTAACAGCACTTTGTGCCGCTTCCCATATTTGTCCTTCTTGACACTCACCATCTCCTAACATAGCGAAAACGCGGTAAGTCTTTAAATCCCTTTTGCCTCCCAGTGCCATACCAACTGCACAAGAAAGTCCCTGCCCTAAAGAGCCTGTAGAAATATCAATACCTGGGCACTTTTTCATATCCGGATGTCCTTGGAATGGAGAACCATACTTTCTTAACGTGTAAATGGTGTCATACGGGACATATCCTCGTAAAGCTAATGCTGAATACTGGATTGGACAAACATGCCCTTTTGATAAAACGAACCGATCGCGATCTTCCCATTGGGGATTATTTGGATCAATATTCATTTCTCTAAAATAAAGTGCCGTTACCACATCAGCTGCAGATAAGGAGCCCCCCGGATGCCCGGATTGCGCTTCATGTATCATCGTAAGAGCTGTTTTCCTCATTTCAATCGCTTTTTGCTTTAATTCTTCAATACCAACAACTTTCATTCCAATCACCTCATTCATTTTGATAACCTTTAATCATTTCGTCGTCCTCTTGTCTACTTGTCTACTAAGTTAACTTATGAACTCAGTATAACACCGTTTACATATTTGTCAATAAAGTTTTTAGATAAATTTAACTAATTGGAAAATCTATAAAACTCACTAATCTGGAAAGACAAAAAACCCTCGGTCAACAAAAGTTGTGATCCGAAGGTTCGAGAGATTAATAAACTTTTCAACTAGTTTTTTCCAATTTATTTTCGTCGTTCGACTTTAATACTTTGCCTGACTGTTTTACAAAGAAAACGACAATACAAGAGCCTAGTATCAAGCTTGCACCTAAGAAAACCATACTCGCATTAAATGATCCTGTTAGATCTTTAATATATCCAACAATGTAAGGTCCAAAGAATCCACCAAGATTCCCTATACTGTTAATAAGAGCAATAGCCCCTGCAGCCGCTGCTTCCGTTAAGAAAGAGGGAGGAATTGACCAGAATGGAGAGTATGCGCCAAATGCTCCGCAAAGGGCGATCGTTAAAAAGACAAACGATAAAACAATACTCGTATTGGCCACCAAGTTGCTAATAACCATTGCAACTGCACTGGTTGTTAAACATGCGGCAACATGCCAGCGCCGCTCGTTCTTTTTGTCGGAATGGTTACCAACTAGATACATCGTAACCATGGCACAAACATACATGAACCCTAAAACCCACCCCATTGATTGGGTACTAAGGGAAGTTGCTTCTGTTAAACCTTTTGAAATGGTAGGTAAAAACATGACAATACCATAGTAACCGATCATCCAGCAAAAATATCCAACCGATAAGATTAAAACATCACGATCCTTTAATGCCTGCAAGAATGTGTAATGCTTTACTTCCTGTTTTTGCAGCTTCTCTTTTGTTGTGACGTCAATTAACCATTGTTTCTCATCTTTATTTAACCATTTTACATCTTCAATTTTATCATCAAGATAGAAATAGCAAATGAAACCTAAAATCACAGCTGGAATCGCTTCCATAATAAATAGCCATTGCCATCCCTCCATTCCTAACCAGTTGACCCCTAATAAGAAAGTGGAAAGTGGTGAACCAATTGCATTCGCACCTGGTATGGCAATCATAAATCCTGCAATTGCCTTTGCATGATGTTTGGTTTGATAAAAACCGCTTAAATAAAATACCATACATGGATAAAAACTAGCTTCCGCAACACCTAAAAGAAATCGCGCTGTATAAAATTGCATAGGAGTTTTTACGAAAGCCATTAAAATAGCAATAATGGCCCAAGTAACCATGATTCTGCTAATCCATTTTCTTGGCCCAATTTTCGTCATAATGGCACTGCCAGGAACCTCTAATAGGAAATAGCCAAGGAAGAAGATCCCTGCCCCAAATCCAAAAACCGCATTCGAAAAACCTAAATCTTGGTTCATTTGTAGTGCTGCGAATCCAATATTTACCCTATCTAGTATCGAAATTGTAAAGCATAAAAATAAAAACGGAATTAACCTTAATGTAACCTTTTTAGTAGTTGAGCGTTCTAATTGAAGTATATCCAAAATAATTCCTCCTATCGTCCCCTCTAGAATCTTTGTAACCCCTTACATAAAACAATCAAAAATTTCTTCATTCTCTTTTTTCTCCATAAAAACCAAAGCTACGAAAATATGAACTATTTAAAATTTCAATAAAACCTTTATAACATTCTCTAATTTCTGGTCAACTATATTCATAGCATTCTTGATATCATCGATTGGGATAACCTTTGTTATAAACAAAGAGGGATCAAATAAATTAGCTGCAATTGCCTCAAGTGCAATCTCAAAATCCTCTCTTACATACATGTTGGAGCCAATTAATTCGATCTCTTTATTTTGAATGGAAGAAATATCAATTTCTGGTTTCTTTCCAAAAAGAGCAACTTCAGATACTTTTCCGCCTCTTTTGACGATCTTGAACGAATCATTCAGGACGGATTGAATTCCAACAGCAATAAATACTGTGTCTACTCCGTCACCATCTGTCTCTTTCAATATTCTTTCAACAGCATCCTCATCATTTGTATTAATGGGAGAAGTGGCACCCAGCCTTTTGGCAATTTCTAAATTATAATCCAAAGCATCGGTTATGTAGATGTTGGATACACCTGCGTTTTTTGCAGCTATCATTATACCCAAACCTATAGGGCCTGCTCCGAGAATAGCTATTTTATCGTTGGGACCTATTTCAGCCTTTCTAACAGCATGAACGCCTACTGCTAGGGGTTCGATGATAGCTCCCTGTTCAAAGGATATATTATCTGGTAACTTTACAATGGTGTTTTCCGGAACAACGATATATTCACCGAAAGAACCGATCCATTCTTGTGTACCTAACACTCTTTTTTCTTTACAAATATGATAATTTCCAGCTTTACAAGGACTGCAAATACCACATCCATAATGAGGCTCCACTGTAACTCGATCCCCTACTGAGACCCCCTTGACTTCTGATCCTGTTTCTACAACCATCCCTGCAAGCTCATGTCCTGATATAACTGGTGGGATTCGAAAAGGATGTGTCCCGTGGTAAGCATGAATTTCTGAGCCGCATATTCCAGTGACGACCACTTGAATTTTGACTTCATTCGCATGTTTAATTACCGGTGAACTAACCTTTTGTAAACGAATCGAAAATGGTTTATCGATGACTGCTGCTCTCATAATCTCCTCCTTTTATTAATGCTTTTCATTCCTATCCACTTGTAATCTTGTTTACTTGTCTACTAAGATGTTTTGTACTTAATATACTTTCCTTGATTTTGTTTGTCAATAAGATATTAAAATAATCTAATAACTCTGAAGTGAAGGCATGTTGAATAACAGGGACTAGACCAATAGAAAATAAAAAAATTCCCCATCAATTTTTCATGGGGAATTTAGAGTATTTATACTATACAATTTTGAAAGATTGGTTCATCTAATCCTTCCAATACCGATCATATAGATTTTGCATATGGTTAGTCATAATTTTCACTGCTTCTTCTTCGTTACGATCCTCAATCGCTTTAATAAGTAATTGATGTTCTCTGAAATTAACGTCCCGGTAGTCTGGTCGAGTTACGGTTCGATCTCGAATAAATTTCCACATTTCCTGTTGTTTCATGGCATTGATAATAGCAGCCATGATGTTGATAAATAAATCATTATGAG
This sequence comes from Neobacillus sp. MER 74, assembly GCF_023714155.1. Taxonomy (NCBI): domain Bacteria; kingdom Bacillati; phylum Bacillota; class Bacilli; order Caryophanales; family Bacillaceae; genus Neobacillus; species Neobacillus sp. MER 74. Next base: position 97,908 of record NZ_JAMAUV010000014.1, on the reverse strand, counting down.
AGGCCTTGGCAATAGCACCATGTAATTTCTCGTCTGTTTCTGGTACGTATACGCCAGCCCTTGTTTCGTCCTCCATCTGTTTGATGGTTGAACGAAGCTCCTCTATGTCTTCATCCGTTGCTCTTTGGACTGCAAATTTAACAATAAGTGGCTCGATGTTCATTCTTGCCTCAACAATATCTTCAGGGGTGATAGATTTAAAGAAGGATTGATCAGTTGCAAGTTGAGTGCTTTTCACATAGACGCCTTCGCCTTGACGGGAATAGATTATTCCATTTAACTCCAAAGCACTTAGGGCCTGTCGAATAGGAGCACGACTTACACCGAACATCTCACATAGTTCTCTCTCAGCTGGTAGTTTATCACCTATTTTAAATGAACCCGATTGTATTTCTGAAAGAATTTGATTATAAATTTGCATATATAATTTCTTGCTAGATACTGGATTAAAATTCATAATAATCACCTCTTTTTTACGATTTGTATGTTGTATTCTAAGTGAGTAATTAGACATGTTTTATTATAATGATATTTATTCAAAAGGGCAATAAAGTTAATATTTCAAAGGGTTAACCAAATAATTAGTTTGCCAATTTTTATCCGATTATTCTATTACTTGAAAATCTTGGGTTTCAATTACCCTCCCTATTTTATTGTTAAACATAGCCTAATTATACGGTTTGGTTCACACAAAAAAACCCCCAGCCCGATAACGCTGAGAGGTGATCATAAGTCCACAGGGACGGTTCCCATGTTTTTCATGAGTAGTAAAAAAGCCACCAGGATCGTCCCCTTGGTCTTCCTAATCCTTGTCCCCATCTAATAATAGATTCACTGTAATCGAAAGCATATCTCTTAACGCTCCGAAAGCATGGTCGACATCTAGTCGTTCGGTCCATTTGTGTGCATCTTTTCCAACCGGACCTAGGTTGAGGACAGGAATATTGAGATTCTCTAATACATCTAAAGGAACATGATATCCCTTACCCCAAAGCGGCATGTTAGAGGTGAGGTCTTTCAGACTTGACGCAGGTTTCTCCAAACTGACATAACTTAAATCCGATAACCCCGCAAAATAATTTTGGTTTTTCAGCTCGATATCATCCGTATTTTTGGCATACCCAATGATATGATCGACGACACGACTGATACGCGGGTGGTTTCGAGAGCTTACCGCCGGGTAATAGGGCGGAGCAAAGAAAAGGACAATCATGGGTGATAGCTCTTTACAAAGAATCGAAAGCTCATCAACCAGGTGAATGGTCAGGTCGCGGTCATCCTTCGCCCCTCTACTTCTCAAGACTTTCGTTTGAATAGCTTCTACTTTTTCTTTTCCATAGGTATCGATCGCATAATGTAATAATTCATCAAATTGATAAACCTTTACGGACATTTCCTTTGGTGTAGAGTTTTCTAATGTCGAAAAATGGGCTGCTCTTTTTTCATACCCCTGTTTGATCCTGCGGGCGACTTTTTCAGCACTTTTCCTTAGGTGTTCCACTACTTCATTCATGGAACGTTCCATAATAAATAGATTGAACATGGTAATCGCTCGATGAGGGATTTGCACATTGTATTCTTTTTTTAAGTCTTTCTGGATTAGATTGGTTGGCGGGGGAGTGACCTCACCTTCAACCACTTCACAAAATTCTGTGTTCAACTCTAACTCATTCGTTAGCAGTGAGGCCATAAAATTCGCATTTAAGCCTGAGAAAGGCTCGCCCACATGTGTTTCCTTCCCGTAGCAGAGAAACCCAGGCAGGATCTTACCAATGGAACCGGAATAAATGTATTGATTCTCATCTCCTGGATAGCGAGCAAACATAGGCTCCGAGTTCAAACACGCGTTGTATTCCAGATGATGCTGCTTCGCCATTTCCAAAAGAACCGGTGCCGCATTACGCATTCCTACAGAATTCACTTCTTCATCACAAACCGTTAAAAGCAGCAAATTCCCATCAAAGGAACCGGAACAGGCCTCTTCGATGAGGGACATATGCAATGCTAATCCACACTTCATATCCATCGTTCCCCTGCCGAACAACCAATTTCCATCTTCTAAGTCCTTTTGAACCTCTTTAGGCATATGATTCTTATTTTCGTAAAATAACTCTGTTAATTTTTTCGGCTGAAAAGCATATTCCTGCCAATCTCCATAATCCTCTACTCCCACTACATCAAAATGACTGACAAGAATCACGGTTCGTTTTTCATTCGTCCCTTTTTTGACGAGAGCCGTAACAAATTTACGATCGTCCTCGGTTGTATGAAGAGTTAAATACTCTTTATTCGTTTGAAAGTAGGGAAGCTCACGAAGCTTTTTTTCAACATACTCTGCTACTGCGATTTCGTCGATACTATGTGTCACACTTGGAATCTCCACCAGTTCACAGAGTGAGTCCAATAATTGGTCTTTTGTTTGCCACTTACTTTCTTTTACCATCATCCTTTTGTCATCCCCTTTAAAAATAACATCACTCGTACTTGTATTTGTATACAATTAATTTTTAAAAAATATTTATTAGTAAATAGGGGCGAAAGAAGCTCCAGTAACCCACCAGAGCGCTTCACTCCATACGGTTTTTTATTTTAAAAGTGTAAGACCAAATCGATTGGATACATTTTTCACATGCTTGGCCATGCATTCAGCGGCTTCTTCTGGATTTTTCCTTTCAAGAGCATCTATGATTTCAAGATGTTCTTCAAGTGCTTCTGACGCACTGGCCTGCAGCGTATTCGTTAGAATGAGATACCTTTGCATCTGGGTGCGAAGAGAATTAATAAATTCTATTAATTTATGGTTATTGGTGAACTCTGCGAGATAGATATGAAATTGGGTGTCCAAATTAATAAATTGGCTAAAATCTTTTTCGACGATACTTTCACGCTGTTGATCACAAATGTCTTTTAAAAAGGCTAATTGCTCTTCATCCATGTTTAAGCAGGCAAGTTTGGCGGCTAGAGGTTCCAACGTTTCTCTTAGAACCTGGTACTGTCGTGCTTCTTCTACAGAGATCATTCGAACCCTTGTTTGTTTGGATGATTCCATTTCAAGCAGCCCTTCATAGACTAGCTTTTTTATGGCCGTTCGAATCGGAGTTCGGCTGATCCCCAGTTTTTCTGCTAAGTGCTCTTCTGTTAAATATTCCAATGGTTTAATTTCATTATTGATAATGGCATCTTTTATCACATCATACGCTTGATCAGATAACGAACCAGCTGATTTTAATTTTCGCATAATAATCTTCCTTTACGTTTACTCCAGATAAGAAATTACTTAAAAGTATAATCAAACTATAATGTACGAGAAGGACAATATAGTTTGATTATACCAGGATGTTACGATTGTAAATATCTGCAAAATAAATTCTTATGAAATTTTGTTCGAGACTTCCTTTTCTTGAACTGCCTTTTTGTTCAAAATCGAATGCATAAAAAGTTCCATTCGATCGAAAGCTGTGATGAGCATCTCCATAGAAGCCGCATAGGAGATCCGTATGAAACCTTCTCCATACTTAGAAAATCCAGTGCCAGGCACCACCGCCACTTTCACTTCTTGTAATAGAGCCATCGCAAAATCGAAAGAATTCATGTTGGTACTTTTTATCGAAGGGAAAACATAAAAGGCACCTTCTGGCTTCACCACATCAAATCCCATCTTCGTTAACCGTGTGCACACATAATCTCTTCTTTTCCGATATTCGACGACCATAGGATGCGCATCATCGATCCCATGGGTAAGAGCTTCAATGGCTGCATGCTGGCTAATCGTGCTTGCACAGACTGAATTATAAAGATGCACCTTCAACATTTGTTCAGATAAATAGGCTGGAGCAAAAGTAAAACCAATTCTCCACCCGGTCATAGAATGTGACTTCGCTAGACCATTAATTACGATTGTTTTTTCCCTCATTCCAGGAACAGAAGCAATCGAATAATGTTTTTTATCAAACGTCAGTTCACTGTATATTTCATCCGAAACGACGAAAATATTCTTTTCCCTCAGAAGTTTTGCTATAGCAAAACTCTCTTCTTGATCTAACACACTACCTAATGGATTAGATGGAGAGCAAAGAACAAGGCAGCGAGTTCGGTCGGTTAGTTTACTCTCAAGCAGTTCGGCATTCAGCTTGAATTGATTTTGCGTCACATCTATATAGATAGGAGTTGCTCCACACAATCGGATGAGCGGTTCGTACCCTGGATAGATAGGAGCTGGAAGAAGGACTTCATCCCCTTCACGTAAAATCGTGCGAAAGGCGATATCAATCGCTTCTGTCGCTCCGTTGGTGACAATGATCTCCTTTTCGGCGTCATAGGATAGACCGTATTTACGATGCACAAAATCATTTGCCGCTTGTCTCAGGCTAAGTAACCCTGCATTATGCGTATACACCGTTTGATTCTGCTTTATGGCTGCAATTCCCGCTTCTTTAATATGCTCGGGGGTACGAAAATCAGGCTGACCTAGGGTAAGATTGATCGCATCAGGATAATCAACCACCATATTGGAAAATTTCCTAATACTAGGAACCTGAATCGTCGTAACTCTCTTATTAATCAAATTTTCCATGTGATCTCACCTTTTTTTAGTTTTACACTTCTTATTTATTTTCCACTGGAACTAAAGGACGGTCAGGCTTAATAAAGAACCAGATCAATGCTGCAATAATAACAGGGATAATGTTGATTAATAGAGTAGTGTTCCAACCCATTTCCTGTGCAAACCAGCCGCAGATAATCGGAGAGGTGATTCCTCCAATGGCTCCCCACGTATTCATCCAGCCACTGACGGAACCGGAGAATTCTTGACCTAAATCGTTCGCAATCGCCCACGAAGCAACAATCGGCAGCCCTAGTGCACCAAGAGTGATGGTTAACCAAACAACGTTTGATGTAGGACTAACAGAGTAAGCAGAGAGATACAAGCCTGCCATGAAAACGACAAAACCGAAGACAGCCATTCCCCCACGGGCAATCATCCGCGAGTTTGTTTTTTGAAGGATTTTATCTGAAACAGCGCCTCCGATTAGCACGGACAGACAGATAGCCAACCACGGGAAACTAGCAGCAAATCCCATTTCTTTTAAAGAAAAGTTCCTTGCTTCCATCAAATAAGTAGGAAGCCATGTTAGGAAGAAGGTGTTCATGTAGATGACCACTAGATATTGAATCCCTACCAGCCAAAATCGGTAGTTTTTTAAATACTGCTTCCATGGGGCCGATTTTTTTTGAAGTCCGGAAAAACTGCGGTTTTCCATAATGAGCCTTTTTTCTGTTTCAGAAATCCACGGATGCTGTTCTGGCTTATCTCTTCCGAAGAAGTACCAAGCCAATGCAACTACGATGCCCAATAGACCAAATACATAAAATACCCCATGCCAGCCAAACGCCGCCAAAATAGCGACTGAAATCCCTGGTGCAATCACCGGCCCCAAGAAGGAACCAGCTAACAAAGCACTAGACGCACGTCCTTTTTCATGCTTTTGAAACCAGTGAGAGTTGAACACAGCGTTCCCCGGATACATCGGACCCTCACCAGCTCCAAATAAAAACCGTACGATACACATAACCACATAATTGGCACTAGCGGCTGTTAACGCGGTAAAGACGGACCACCAGGCAACGGCGATGGTTACAATTTTCCTTGCACCAAACCTTTCAGCCAGCATACCGCCAGGAATTTGTGCAAAACAATACCCTAAGTAAAAAAGGGAAGAGAGTAGTCCAAATTGAACCTTATTCAATCCCAAATCTTCCATCATTGGTACAGCAACGATCGAAATATTGGATCGGTCCATGTAAGCGATAAAACCAATAACAAAAAATAGAAAGGCCAGTCCCCAACGTAACCCGATTTTCTTTTCCTTTACCTGCACCATTTCGATTTGTTTTTCAGCTTCCAATCTTGCCATCTTACCCTCTCCCTTTTTAATATAATTGTAGAAAAGCAGAAAAAATGGGATTTATTTCAATAGATTACTATCATTAGTCATTCTTGTTCTTTTCCAAGAGTCGGTCCCATAATGGGTCGAAGCGACGAAGGTAATTCTCTGCACCTAACTGTTCTAAATCTTGGCGGCGTTTTTCATCGGCTTCCTGTTCCTTTTTCCCAATTTCAAGATAGGTTAAGGCATCCTCTTTCGGGACTACTAACAAGCCATCGTTGCTTCCGACAATAATATCTCCTGGGTTAATCACACAGCCGGAAATGGATACTGGCACATTGACATCGCCATCAAGACTGTAAACCTTGGTGGTTAAAGGGGAAACAGCGTAAGAAAAAACCTTAAATTGTAGATCAATAATCATTCGGGTATCGGTAACCGCTCCGTTAATGATACAAGCAATCGCACCTTTTTCCATCGCAAGTTTCGTGGTAATTTCACCCCAACAAGCAAAACGCTCTTCTTCATTCATATCGATAACCACTACATCCCCAGGTTTCACAAAATCGAGTGCCTTATTGATTAATAAACCATCATTAGGAGGAATTCTTACGGTGAGTGCAGGTCCTGCAAAGGTGTGGTCAATTGGAAATAAGGGTTTGATTTTTCTCGTACTGATTAGTTGAAAATTAAGACTATGCCCATAGTCGCTCGGTGAAATCGCTTCCAACTCTTTAATCACTTGTGGATCTGGTCTTTGAATTTCAGAAATAATCTTCATTCGGTTATTTCTACCCCTCTCTTTCATTGTATACAAATACAAATACATTATATATGCGAAAAAGTTAAATTGTAAATACAATTTTGAAAATTATTTTTTTTCAGATCCATTCTAAAAAGCCGAAAAGGGTGCACCAATGTTGGTGCACCCCTCTATCAAAAGAAATTCCGGATTATTTAACTGTATGATTTGACTCTCACTAGTCCCCGCTTTTGTACTCCAAAATATCACCTGGCTGGCAATCCAAGGATTTACATATCGCTTCTAATGTTGAAAAACGAACCGCTTTTGCTTTCCCATTTTTCAGAATAGAAAGATTCGCCATAGTAATTCCAACTCTCTCCGAAAGCTCTGTTACGCTCATTTTTCGTTTTGCTAACATCACATCAATATTAATAATAATGGCCATCTTCTCCACCTCAAACCGTTAAATCATTTTCTGATTTTATATTAATCGCTTCTTGTAGAAGCCGTTGGAGGATAGCGGCAAAAACGGCGATAACCAACGAAGCAAAAATGATGATGAGTGCGATAAATCCAATCGGAGGGTCCACTTTCCTCGCTATCAAACGAAAGAGTGGCAAACCTACTACATACAAACCACTGATTGTAATCGCACAACCCTTTATGTTCTTTAACGCCTTTACAGATAATTCCGAGAACGCTGTGTTCTCGTCAATGTACCGCAAAAGATTGAAAGCCTGATAGAGAGCAAAGTAAAAAGGCACGGCAGCTCCGTACATCAAGATGAAAACAAGAAATTTCATTAGGGCAATATTTGGATACAATTTTGCAGCAAAATTCGCTAGATGAGGCACTAAAAATATACATAACGCAAGAACCAGTAGTCCGATCATAAAAACAGCTATTTTTAAAAATAATGTTGTGACTTCTCTCAAAGTACACACCTCACATTTTATTTCACTTTTTCAGGAAATTTTTAATTGGTTTTTCAAGAACACTGACAAAAGCTGCAACGGTACTTGTCACTAAAATACCCATGAGAAAAAAAGCATCGGAATTTACCAATGCCTTTTTTGTGAAATATGATATTACTCCTCTATTGGATTGACGGCTGCTACTGCCTCAAGCTCCACTAATTGGTTTCTATAACCTAACACTGTAACTCCGGTTAAAGTGCTTGGGACATCGTGGTCGCCAAACTCAAGACGAATCGCTTCCCAAACGGCACCCAAATCAGCTTGCTGGTTTGATGCAACTAGGACTCTCGTATAGACTACATCTTCCAATGTAGCTTCGCTTTCCTTTAAAGCCATCTTCAAATTCTCAACACAGAGTTTCGCCTGGGCTACATAATCATTTATATCTGGTACGATTCCCTCTTTATTGAGAGGGCATGCCCCTGCTAAAAATAGCAACTCCATCCCAGCAGGTACTCGACTTGCATAAGCATAATCCACCTGTGCAAGATTACTAGAGCGGATTAACGATATTTTCTTGTTCATATGTATTCCTCCCAATTATGAGGGACTCATCCCTTTTTCTTCAAAAGATGAACAATTTCAGTGGCTTTTTCTAACGAAACACGTTGAAGTACACTATTTTCTTTACGAACGGCTGATCCGAAATGATAGAAACCGGTACCCACTTTTTCATGAACTTCTAGGATATTTTCCTTTGTCAGCCCGCTTCCGATGAGGATATCCGTCTTCTTACACCGATCCTTCATCTGCAGGAGCAGCTCAAGCCGGGTGGGCCAGTCTCCATATCCGCCCGATGTTAAAATTGTCTTGATTTCCTTATATTGATCCAATGTTTCGGCTGCTTCGAGCGGATTTTTTGAACTATCGATGGCGCGATGGAAGGTTACCTCCATATCACCTGTTTCCATTAAAAGTTCTTCAAGCTGACCGTATGCGATATTTCCTTCTTCATCCAGCATTCCCAATACGACCCCGTTTGCCCCAAGCGAGCGAATGATGCGAATATCATTTTTCATGATCGCGAGGTCGTCTTTCGAATAGCAAAACGACTGACTATGCGGTCTCACCATAACATTGATCGGAATACGCACACTCGAAACTGCTTTTTCAATCAACCCATAACTCGGCGTTAACCCACCTTCTGTTAAGCCCGAAACAAGCTCAATTCGGTCTGCTCCTGATTTTTCAATTAATAAGGCATCCTCAGCCGTGACAGCAATCAATTCAAGTAGCACGACATTTCCCCCTGGTTTACTTGTGGTCATCCCATGGTCTCCCTTGTTCTAAACATGTGATACGATTAGTTCAAGTTCACCATTTAATTCAAATTCTCCCAAACCGACTGGAATAATGCAATGTGTTCCTTTAGTCAACGGATACTTCTCACCATTGTGGACTAGCGTTCCATCACCCTTGATCACACTTAAAAGTAAATAGTGATGATTATATTCAAAAGCAGCCTTACCCTCAATTTCCCACTTGTAAACGGTGAAAAACTCGGATTCCACAAAGGTTGTAATGGTTACATTTTCCCGCTTCTCAACTTTCGGAGCGACCCCTGCATGTTGATGCGGCACAGTCGTTACATCTATCGCTTTTTCTAAGTGAAGCTCCCTTAAATTCCCGTCAGCGTCCCTGCGATCATAATCATACACACGATAGGTGGTATCTGAACTTTGCTGTGTTTCTAATACAAGAGTCCCTTCACATAGTGCATGAATAGTTCCGCTTGGCACATAGTAAAAGTCACCTGGTTTGATTTTGACTCTGCCGAGCAGCTCGTTCCACTTTCCTTCTTTCATTTTCTCGACTAATTCTTCTTTTGTTTTAGCATTGTGACCGAAGATCATTTCGGCACCTTCTTTACAATCTAGAATATACCAGCATTCTGTTTTGCCAAGTTCACCATTCTCATGAACCTTCGCATATGTATCCTCCGGATGGACCTGAACAGATAAATCCATATTTGCATCTAATATTTTTGTTAAAAGAGGAAAAACCTCCTCATTTGGGTGACCAAAAAGGTCTGGTTTTTCTCGCCAGATTGCATCCAATGACATACCTGCATAAGGTCCATTTTCAATCATAGAGGGTCCATTTGGATGAGCAGAAATAGCCCAGCATTCTCCTGTTTTATCATTTGGTATCTCATAGCCGAATTCTTCTTGTAAAGCGGTACCGCCCCAAATTCTTTCTTTAAAGACTGGTTTTAAAAACATCGGTTGCATGTATAATACCTCCATCATTTTATTTTCTAAACTCTCGATTCATTGACGTGCTTACAGCTTTGCTTTTTTTGTACATATTTTCATCGATGCCCATGGTCTATTAATGTACTTTTATATGGAAAAGAGAGCAATGGCTGCTCTCTTTTTCCAAATGATATCTTTACAATTGTTCTTTTTGGTTTCTTTCTATGTTAATGGATTGTCTCAAGCAATTTGAACGCTCCTTCTTTAGAAGTGACCTGTAACAATCGCTCTCTAAAGCTGTCATCCATTAGTTTACGTGATAGCATTTGTAAGATCTTCAGATGCGCATCTCCTGCTGCTTTTTCCGGTACGGCAATCATAAAGATTAGTTTTGCGTCTGTACCGTCTAAACTCTTCCAGTCTACACCCTCACGTTTAATTCCAAAGGCAACAGCTGGCCGTTTAACCGCACTTGATTTTCCATGTGGAATGGCAATATTCATACCCAGTCCAGTAGAAGATTCACCTTCACGGTTCAGGATTGCTTGTTTAAATTCTGCCTTCGAGCTTAAAACACCAGTAGCATCAAACTTTGTAATCAATTCATCGATAACACCGTCACGAGTCGTTCCGTCTAAATCCACTTCGATTAAGTCCAAATTGGTAATATCGGTCAATTTCTCGATTTCAGCCTTTTCGGTTTCTGCCATTACACCATTTCCTACTAGAGGTGCATCAGTTCGAGCGCCGCCATCACCAACAACGGGTGCCGCTGCCTCCACATCTTTCTTCAATGCTATAACCATGATCGCTGTTATAACTACCCCAACAATAACGGCAATAAAGAACATAACCACATTGTCGACAGCACCTAACACGGCAACAATCGGACCGCCGTGGGCCACTTTGTTACCCACACCTGAAAGCATGGCAATAACCGAGCCGGCCATAGAACCGACAACGATACTTGGAATAACACGCAGCGGATCTTGTGCTGCGAATGGTATCGCACCTTCCGTAATACCGAATAAACCCATTGTGAAGGACGCTTTTCCTGCATCTCTTTCCGTTGGACCAAATTTGCGTTTGTTCAAGAATGTAGCTAGTCCAAGTCCAATTGGAGGAATACAGATCGCTACGGCAATCGGCCCCATAATTTCATAGTTTCCTTCTGCTATCATGGCTGAACCGAATAAGAACGCTACCTTGTTGAATGGTCCACCCATATCAACGGCAATCATCGCTCCAAGAATCATCGCTAATACAATCGAACTTCCGCCTTGCATACTAGCCAACCAGCTTGTTAATGATTCAAAGATTTGGGCAACTGGTGCACCGATAACAAAAATGAATAATAAACCTACAATAACAGATGAGAGAATTGGGATAAAAATAATCGGCATAACAGGTTGAACTGCTTTTGGCACCTTTAATTTCTTAATTCCAAGGGCTATATAACCTGCCAAAAAGCCGGCAATAATCCCGCCGATAAATCCGGCACCTGCTTCACTTCCATAAAAACTGCCATTAGCTGCAATATATCCGCCGATCATCCCCGGTACTAGTCCCGGGCGGTCAGCTATACTCACTGCAATAAAACCAGCCAAGATTGGCACCATGAACATGAATGCTGTTCCGCCAAGCTTTTCAACTTGTTTCCAAATGGAATCGTCTGGAATGACAATTCCTCCAGGTGTTTGTTGCCCGCCAAGAGTCAAGGCAATCGCAATTAACAATCCCCCAACAACAATAAATGGAACCATGTAAGATACACCATTCATCAAATGCTTATAAATGGGATTCTTTTTACTTTTACTATTCGATGATCCAGTAGCAGATGCTAATTCTGGTTTATAAACAGGAACATCTCCATTCTGAATCTGCTTAATGAGTTTTTCCGGGTTCTGAATTCCATCTTTAACACCGGTAACAATGACTTTTTTTCCAGCAAAGCGGTCTTTTGGGACCTCTTTGTCAGCAGCAATAATAATTCCATCGGCTTCCGCAATTTCCTGTTCCGTTAACGCATTTTCTACCCCAATGGACCCTTGTGTTTCAACTTTAACATCTATGCCTAACGCTTTGCCTGCTTTTTGTAAGTTTTCAGCAGCCATATACGTATGAGCAATACCAACGGGACAAGCTGTTACAGCTAGAATTTTCCCCATCATGCTTTCCTCCTAATGAAAAAATATAAGTAATCGCTTACTTATATAATAAGTCCTCTTTGTCTAGTAAATTTTATTTATTTTTACCAGAAGTTGCGGTAAAAATCATTTTATTAAAATAAAAAGCACCGAAAAAAAGAGTGGATCTCTGGATCTACTCTTCTCTGCCCTACTTATTTATGATCCGTAGAAAATCCTGATAATTTTCTGCATTTGTTAACTCATGAACAACCAATGGTGACTCACTAAGGGAAGCTATTTTTCCGATGACCGCGCGAACGTCTCGATGATTTTCTTTTGAAATCGCCAGCAGGAATACTAGTGAAACCCGTTCATCGCCCCACTCAATTGGCTCTTTCATGATTGCTGCCGCTACGGCAGATCTTTGAACCACCGACGGATTTCCATGCGGAATGGCCACTCCTCCGCCAATCGCAGTGGCAGATTTCCTTTCCCGATTCACAGCACTATGGATAAACTCTTTCCTAACATAGCCTTTGTTTACGAGAGTAGTGGCAAGCATTTCGACCACTTCATAACGGTGTCCCTTATCTAATTGAAAAAACACAAGGTCTTCCGTCAATAATTGAGAAAAAGCATTTTGTTCGAGAGGGTCAGGCTTATTCTGCTTCACCTTCTTAACAAATTGACTTAATTTTTTCTTATCCTCTTGTCCAAACAGCGGTGAAATGACGATGTACTCCAGATTGATCTCAAGAGGAACAGTAGAAATAATAAAATCAACTGGATGCTGCCTTGTATAATCTGTTACTTCTGCTTTGCCGATACAGGCTACTATATCAATGTCCATATATTGCTGTTCAATCTTTGCCTCTAGCAAATGAGACATGCCAATTCCCATATGACAGACGATCAGTGCCTTCTTCTTTAGGTCTCTCTTCCCCTCCATCCGTTCAATCGAGGCTTGAAAATGAAGAACGATATAGGCTGCCTCATCTTCAGGGATTTCTAAATGGAAAGTACTTTTAATTTCTTCGAGCGTCAAAATGACCATATTAAACATATAGGGATACATCTTCTTAATATTAGATAGCAGCGGATTAAAGATTGGAAAACCGTACTTCATTCGATTGATGACGGAGAGCATATGGACAGCAAGGCCGTTTAGTAATACCGAATCGGCTTCAAAATCAAATAGGGTCAGTTTTCCCATTCTTTCAATGAACACACGGAGTACCTCTGCAACCTCTTCATCATATTCCATAATCTGTTCAGATCCCTCTTCTACTCGCTTACTGCTAATAAGGTGCCAGGTAAAATAGATCCGCTCTTCTTCAGGAAACGTGAGCCGAAATACGGACTCCAGCTGATTAAAAAACCAAATGGCATACTGATATTCCTTTCGACCAAGTGCCGATTTCTTTTCAGACTCTTGGACAAATACGGAAGACCTTTGCCGGGTCCGTTTGGTCATGATCAAAGCATGAACCAGCAGGCTCTCTAACGCCTCCTCTGTAAAAGTTATCGAAAACTCGTCCCGCAAATCCTCCAGCGCTTTCCTCACGGTGGTAATTTCATAAGGCAAAAATAAATCCAACACAAAGTTTTTCCCGTTTGAAAGAGAGGGAATTAGCTCGGATAAGTGAGCCAACGCGCTCCGTTTTTGCAGCTCTGTTCCTTCAATCACACTTCCAAGCCGTGGTTTAGTGATCAGTTCAAGATGAAATACGTGAAGCCAGTTTGTAATTTCCTCCATATCCTTTTTAATAGCCGCTTTGGGTACATAGTAAGAATCGGAAAAATACTGTAAGGTTATCGCCTTATGGCTAGTTAAGAGCTGATAGGTGATTTCAATCAGCCGCTCTTCATTTGATTTCGGTTCACTAGAAAGTAGACTTCGCAAAATAGCAGACCGTTCTCCCTCGCCAATTCCAATCATTACTCCAAAACCGGGCCTACGGGTCAGTTTCGCGCCGGAATAATCAAGAAGAAACTCCTCGATCCGGTCTAAATCATTCCGTACGGTTTTCTCCGCACAATCAAGCTCCTCCGACAAATCCCTTATATTCAAGGCCCCTTCTTCATTCGTCAGCAATATTCTTAGTAATTCCTTTTGTCGATCATTCATTCCTGCACCTGCTCCAATTAACGATATAGTAAGTGTATCTTTCTTTTGACTTCTATTCAATTGGAACAAGGTACAGTAGGACTCGAATTTAAAATTAATGGTTTCAGTTGCTTTTTCTTGCGAAGCACTTTGAAGCACTAAAACAATTTCACCAAATGTACTCTACTAAAGACTGTCCTCTCTCTCCTTGATGAAATTTATATTTTCCTTTTCTACTTCATTTAAAGAGCCATCAAAGTCAGGTTCTTGCTGGTACCATGACTTACTCGAAAAATAGGTTTGCAAATCCTCCGATTGAAAGACATACCCATGACGAGCATAGATCTCATTTCTCGCGATACGCAGCTGCCCTTTTGTAAGATTAGCAACGTCCGCCTCACCCAACACTTTCTTATCACTAGCAGGCAAAATATATTCCGAAGAGGGAGGATTGGAACTTTCCTGTTCGGTTTCATGACTAACTTGATCTTTCTTTTCAACATCCTTATCTTTTGCTCGGTCAACTGTTTTTGTTACCGCTGCATTCGATTTAAGTTCAGGCTTAGAGAAATCTTTTACGATTAGGGTAACGCTGATAGCAAGCATCAATCCTATAAGCGTTCCGACTCCAGCTAATAATCTCGTTTTGGAACGATTTTTCTTTATTTCAATGCGAGTTTCTAAGGTTGAGGGCATGTTCTTTTGCTCTATGGCAACCTTCGAACCGCAGTTTGGACAGAACTTACTAGATGGATTTAATTCTTCACCACAATTTGTGCATACATCCATTAAAACACTCCCCTTCTATTGAAAAAAGACATCCGATATTCAATACTTGCAATCATACATATTATAAGGGGGAATTATTTCAAACAGATTATTCTGATATGACATCAGTATTTCATTTAAACTTATGAAGGGTGGGATATTTCAGCAAAGAAAAAAACCAATCTCCGCGGGCAAGCTGCATCGATTGGTTTAAGGATTATTTTTATTCACCTGTATTCATGATCATATACTAAGTTTTGAATGATTTTTTGAAAGAAATTCTGTTTCTGTATCACTATCTAAGTTCTTATTTGTTGGATCCCATTTGATTAGAGACACGGCAATTAAGCCAATAACCGGAGCAATTAGGACAACGAGCAGCGTCTTTTCTAATCCTGCAAGGGCCAATACCATTGGAAACACGAAGGCCCCAATAATACTGCCAACCCTTAACATGGCTTGTCCCCATCCGGAACCAAGTCCCCTTAACTCTGTCGGGTAAGATAATGTAGCCATGGTCATACATTGAGCCCCAGGTCCAAAAGCATGACCAAAAATAAAGCTGCCTATAAGGATGGCAACAAAGATGGCCGGTAATGATTCTCCTACTAAGCCTACAGTTAAAAGGGCAATACAAACGATTGAATATCCAATGATCGCAAGTTTACGAATACCGACTTTTCCAGTCAAATAGGATTGGAAAAGGCCGCCGAGGATTCCACAACAGTTAAATACAACGGTTCCGATAATCCCGTAGATTGTTCCTTTGCCAAAAATCAGCATCGAAATGGTAGGAAGATAAAACATAACAGCAAAATATTCCATGCTTTCGGTAGCGGCTAGAATAGAGGCGGAAAGAGTCCTCATGCGGTATTTCTTTGAGAATAACGTAGATAACGCTACTTTATCGTCCTGTTTAGTTACCTTTTGTTTCAACTCTTGAACCACTACTTCAATATTATAAGTTCTTTCTACAATTTTTGCTGCTTCCTTTAAAGGAAGGTGTTTGGCAGCCCAAATCGGACTTTCATCCATAAATTTAAAGCGAAGAAACAGTACAATTAAGGCAAGCACTCCTCCAAAGCCAACTGCATACCGCCAAAGATTCTCATCAATTCCTAAAAAATAGATCGGCAATAGTAGCAATCCCGCAAAAGCAGTGGCGATATACCAGACCGGACTCCAAAGATTTACTAGTTGCCCCCGTCTCTTCGTATTTGTTATTTCTGCAATAAAGCTTAAGGCAATAGGGACATCAAGTCCAATGCCGACGCCTAAAAGAAAACGGAAAAATACAAGAACTTCTAAATTGGGGGCGAGCGCTGCCCCAAAGGCCGCAACCACAAGTAAAAGAATATCGACCAAAAACATCTTATTCCGGCCCAGTTTATCTGTTACCATCCCTCCAAATAGTGCGCCCAACAAAGCCCCAACCGCCATGACGGAGGTAAGCGAACCCAGCTGGGCAGGAGATAGATTGAAATCCTCCGTTAGTTGATTAACCCCAATTCCAATACTCGTCAGATCATACGCATCGAGAACAATTCCTCCCAATGCAACGAAAACAATTAACATCCCTTTTTGACTAATAGGATTGGTACTGACAAAATCAATAATGTCTTGCTTCGAATGAATGACTAACCTTTTGTTTTCCAATTGAGCTCCCCCTTTTGATGTTTTTTTATGTACTGGAATAGGATACTGTACATTCTCCAATGTTGAGGGTCTTCTCAAAGGAACCCCACGCCCTCTTTTGGAAAAGATAAAGCATAGTATTCCAATATGTTTGAATAGATTTCATAATAGAACTGAATAGTCTGAAAGTCAATAATTTTTCAACAAGACACAGTTGGGTCATTGAGCATTAAACATGGAAAAAAGGGAATAAAATCAAAACTGAACCAAAATATAGGTCATAAGTGTCCAAAAGTTTATGTTAAATCTAAATAGTAAGTCCTATAACAATGCCTCCAGAACCAAGTATAAAAAACAAAAATAGTGTCAATTCTATTAGAAAAACAAAAAAAGTTTGCTAGAGGAGTTGGAGTATCGGGGACATGAACAACCTAACAAATATGTATAACGAACTTACCGTGATTAAGTCGTTGGAATTAGAGAAATGCAACCTTGAACTGAATAACAATCATAACGAAACGATCAGAAAAGCATTGATGGTATATCGAACCGAACTGCTGGAATGTCTAGAAATGTACAATCATTATTTAGATAAATAAACATCCCCAGGCTAATCAAGCCTGGGGATGTTTTTATTTGCAAAGTTTAAACTCTTAGCGCGGCGCGGAAACCCCTTGCAGCATAGTAGGAATCTGCTCCATTGTGGTAGACAAAGACAGTGTCGTAGCGGCGATCACAAAAGATGGCCCCGCCAAGTTTTCTAATATTGGCAGGTGTTTGCACCCAGCTTGACGATTTCAAATCGAAATTTCCAAGGGTCTGCAGCTCCCGGTATTGCTCTTCCGTTAAAAGTTCAACACCCATGTCAGCGGCCAAATCAATCGCGGAATTTGCTGGTTTATGTTGTTTCCTTGACTCCAGGGCTGCACGGTCGTAACAAAGACTTCTACGGCCTTTAGGGCTTTCCACTGAACAATCATAAAAAATGAATTCGCCCGTCTTTTGGTCATGGCCAACCACATCCGGTTCACCGCCAGTTTCCTCCATTTCATGGAGCGACCACAGTTTTTCAGGATTCACTTCGAGCCTTGCTTGTACTTCAGCCCATTCAAGGCCTTCATGTCTGTTCATGTTTTTCTCAAAGCGGGCTTTCAACGTTTTTAGTAGTGCCTCAGTTTGTTCTAGTGACAACTCCATATTCGTCTTTATCATATTCGTTTCCCCCTTGTTTTTTACTCATAAATGTTAAAGGACTATCGTTCGTCCCATACTATCATCTTAGATAAAAAAATACACTGACTACCTATTCGATAGTTCCGTAGTAAATTCCTTTGTTAATCATTGATTTTCATGGAGGTATGAGAATTCATAAGCGAAGAATTTCCGACTAATGTATATAGAGGAAGCTTATGAAGCCGATATAAGCGGAGATATTCCGCTTAACTGCTCGAAAAAAGTCAAAATCCAAAGATTTGGATCATATAGACGGAAAAACTTCCCTTATTTTTAAGGAAATATGGGTATTTCCCAATTTAAACGGAATTTTTTCGTTTATTTTTCATACACACTGAAATCAACATCCAGCAATCACAGTGCCACGTAAAAACAAGAAGCCCTTCTCTTAATAGAAAAGGACTTCACCATTTAATCTTCCCACACATCATCCATAAGTTCTTCAATCTCTTGCCTTAGTTTATCAGTTTCGTCCTTTAAAACCTTCACTTTATCTCCGTTAATTTCAACAACATCCCCTACCGTCGCACTCTTAGGGAAAATGGATTTAGGAAAATCTTTAGTCTTCCCATCGATTTCTACCACTGCAAATTTGCCTTCAAAACGATCGATGATACCCTTCACCATGTTATTTCACCGTCTTTACACTAATTTTCGATCCGTTCGTCGTAAAGATAATATTTCCACTTTTATCGGTACGATATGTTTTTATTTTTATTGAATTTAAACGATTTACTACCGTGCTGGTAGGGTGTCCGTAACTATTTTTCCCTACACTCAATACAGCGTAAGATGGTTTGACAGCTTTAAGGAAGGCAGCACTAGTTGACGTTTTGGCACCGTGGTGACCTACTTTTAATACATCTGCTTTTAAAGTTTGTTTAGATTTAATCATATCCGTTTCAGACTTCACTTCAGCATCACCTGTAAATAGGAACGATTTTTTTCCATATACTAGTCGTAACACCGCACTCCAGTCATTCAAATCACTTTTGCTATACGTCTTTACGGGAGCCACAAAGGTTGCAGACACACCTTTTAATGGGAGTTTCACACCTTTTTGGGCCGTCTTAATTTTGACACCTTCACGCTTCACAGCTGTTAAAAAGTCTTTGTAAGCTTGGGATGTGTGGCTCACCTTTGGAGCGTATACCGATTTCACTTTAAATGCTTTCAGAACTTCGTCCAATCCACCAATATGATCTGCGTCTGGGTGGGTGGAAATCATTACCTCAATGTCTTTAACTTTTTGCTTTTTTAAGTATGATACGACATCACTGCCATCTTTGTTACCAGCGTCGATGATAATGTCATCACCTGCAGCCGTCTTTATATAAATAGAATCCCCCTGGCCTACATTGATAAAGTGAACCTTCATCTCTTTTGTAGCTGCTTCTGTAGATGAAACACCGGATAATAAACCAACTGATAATGTTAGTGCTGTAACGATCTTAATGATTTTTATTTTCAAAATCATACCTTCTTTCTAATAAAATCTAGGTGAAAACAAAGTACGTATGCTTAGAAAGTTGATTTCATTTCTAGTATGTTCTATTTGATAGACCAACACTCCACCTATTGTAAGCCGGAATAACAATTCAATCATTGGTATTTTATTGTCATTACTGGAATAAGTAACTATCCCAGTCTGCCATTCATGCACCAGGTCTTCACGAAAACAAAAAATCCGGCTATGCAGCCGGATCTTAAAAAACTTTTTATGTAAAATCTTCATTCTCCCTTGTATGCTTCCCGTAATATCGTAAGATCAAATTTCTTCATTTTAAGGAATGCTTCCGTTACGCGAGCAAGTTGCTCTGGAGTGCCCTTGCTCATCATCTCGTCCATCTCTGTCGGTACAATCTGCCAGGATAAACCAAACTGATCTTTCAGCCAGCCGCATTGCTCGGCTTCAGGTACGGCCGAAAGCTTTTCCCAGTAGTGATCAATTTCTGCTTGTGTATCGCAATATACCATAAATGAGAATGCCTCGTTAAAATTGAATTTGTGCTCATGTGCGCTATCCATTGCGGAGAACCACTGATTTTCTAAGCTAAAATCAGCGAACATGATGGTTCCTTCTTTGTCAGGTTCCATGCCTTTTGGATAGCGGGCGATAAGTCCCTGCTTGGCGTTCTTAAATACGGATAAATAAAAGTTAATCGCCTCCTCCGCTTTGCCGCAATTATCACCGACAAACAATAGGGACGGCACTAAGGGGGGACGCTCTTCACCTTCTGGATTGGAAAGTATTAGCTGCCAGGAAAAACCATACTTATCCTGAATCCAGCCAAACTTCTCACTGAACGGGTACTTATCAAGTGGCATGAGCGCTGTGCCGCCATCGGACAATTTGTCCCAAACCGCTTGTAATTTTTCTCCCGCATCTTTTTCTCGGGACGGATCAAAATTGACGATGAAAGATACCGATGGATTGAGCTTGAAATGTGGCCCAGCACTGATTGCCATGAATTTCTGCCCCCATAGTTCAAATGAGACAATATCAGAGTCTCCTGATGGAGTATCATGGATGGTGGTAATATTCGTTATTTTCGAGTCTGGGAAGATAGTAGTGTAAAACTCAGCTGCTTCTTTCGCCTCCTTGTCATACCATAAATGCGGAACAATTTTTTGATTGGTTTTCGACATAGTCCTTCCTCCTTCATTTTTTCATTGCGCCTTGCCATAAGACAGAACAGCAATTTCGTTTTCCGACAGACCTTCGGCTAAAAGGATAATCAAAAACAATGATCTCCTATTCATTCTAGTAACTTTTAATAATTCCTTCTTAACAATTCTACCTACCTTTTTTCTTTTATAGACATACATTTCAAACCTATAATAATTTTTGCATTAGTTTTCTCGTTTCTAAAAAGAAAGAATCCGGATAAACCTGGTGACTATGGGGTGGGGATATGCTCGATTGAAGCTGATCCAGTGACCTTTGCAGATCCTTTTCATTTACTATTTTTAACTCGCTCTGTTGCTGTAGAGCACCTAGATTTTTATAATATTCACTTAGAGTTTTCAAATGATTTCCTACTTGGATTTGATCCTTTGATGGCAGCTCCCCCGCCTTTATCCATTCTTTCAACGTTCCTACTATAGTTGAAACATACTGATATCCCTTGTTTATCTTTTCCACTTTCATTTGGTGCATCGTCAGAAGGGCTGCATGCTTTTTAGCAAGAGGATTGAATTTTAAGCTTTTGGATGCCAAGTCTATCGTATTTTTCGTATCATGTAACGCCTGTAAAAATAGATTTATTTTGTACTCCATCACTTTTCCCTTTTCACTTCCCCATTCCAAATGGATCCAATCGGAGAGCTCTGAAAGAATCTCTGACAGCTGAAGAGCTAATTTTTCAGTAGATGCCGCTGCTTTTTTTGTAAAGTCCGGCGGTGACAAAAGCATGTGAATCACTATCGTAATGATCACCCCAATGATGGTGTCCAGGATGCGATCTAGGGAATAATCCTTTGATTTTCGCTCAAACGTAAAAATTAATATCACAGTGAGGGCAACCTGATGCAAAACCGTTTCATCTAGTTTCAACCACTTCGCAATGAAGGTCGCACCTAACAATAATAGACCCAGTATCCAGCCATTCATGTCTAGGTGACTTGCTAGATATGACGTCAAAAGGATCCCAATCACGGTTCCCAATATACGGTGAAAGGAAAATCGAATCGACTGATCAATCGTAGTTTGCAGACATAAAACAACAGAAAGAGGGGCTAAATAGGGATGGTCCGAGCCAACTAATTTTGCTAATTCCCAAGACACGGCTGATCCAATCGCCATTTTCCAAATCAATGCTGTTTTATTTTCTACATTCCCTTTTTTCTTCTTCAAAATGATCTCCCTTTCTTCCTTTCATCATCATTAGGTTTCTGTTACACTAATGCCTTTATACAGTAACAACCAGAAAAGCAACAATTGCACAAAAAAGAAGGTGAAATATCGCCTAATTTCCCCAAATTTCTTTTCTAACCAAACGTTTGATTGAAAAAGCTCCAAGTATTGATTTATAAGGTTTTACCCTACTAGGTACGCACAAAGATTGTCGAAGGTCGCTTATATATTTCGCAGGAAATAACCCATCATTCTACAAAAACAGATGGGCTTCGGCCCTGTTTTTCGGCATCACCTATGTTGCTGAAACTAGGGATTTTCTACTTCTTTTTGATAATTTTTTGAGTTTTTAGCATCCTAATCCTAGGACATTTAAAACTATAGCTGTGTTAAACTTGTCTGTTGATTTCCATTCCAGGCACTTCGCTTTCCGCGGGCGTGCCGGGAAGCCTCCTCGTCGCTTTGCTCCTGCGGGGTCTCCCCTGCCCCGTACTCCCCGCAGGAGTCTTCGTGCCTTCCACTCCAATAAACAGAGTGTCACAATCAACAATAACCATTAACACAGCCAAAACTATAAAAAGGGTGATTAGGTGGATTTCTCGTTCATTTGGCAGTCGTTCGTTTTGATTTTAGCAGGGATTTTACTGCTAAGAGTTTCCGGTCGAAAATCAATCGCACAGATGACACTTTCGCAAACAATCCTTATGTTATCTATTGGGACAATCATTGTTCAGCCAATTGTTGAAAAAAGCATGCTAAAGGCGATTGGGGCAGCAGCGGTCTTTGTGGCAACAGTCTTGGTTGTGGATTATTTACAACTAAAATTCAATGCCATTGAAAAATTTATCACGGGTAAAGCCAAGGTTGTGATTGAGAATGGGGAAATCAATCAGCAAAATTTAAAAAAGCTGCGCCTAAGCGTCGACCAGCTTGAAATGAGAATGCGAAATCTAGGGATATCTAAAATTGGGGATGTGAAATATGCAACGATTGAACCGAATGGATTACTTGGATATGAATTGATTGATGATGCTAAGCCATTAACTACGGGAGAATTTAAACAGTTAATGAACTCCTTTTTAGCTAAATCCCCTAATCAAACTGAGATTATTTCTCCTAGTAATCAAGATGCCGCAAGCATTTTTGAGGAACTCGATGGCAAGCAAAAAAATAATCCTTCATATCTCCAATGAATCCAGAAAATCAACGGTGTGCAAATATATTCAAAAGAGTTTGATTATTGTCAAATCATGAAGGCCCATGAGGCTGAATCTTAACGTATACTTAACTAGAGAAATAGATACTACCGATGACACTAACGGCGGAGAGGATGATGGGATGCGAGTGGTAACAAAGTTGAAAATGGATGAATTGGAGATTATAAAAATCTACACTGGCAAAAGCTTGACCATAACAGTAGAAATATTCACCGTTCCGGACGGCTATAAAAGCTTGGCAACTAACTCCTACCACTGCCATGACTCTTTAACAGGGATCGGATTGCATAAAGATAAAAAAGAGAGTGCCAAACTAGCCATCAAAGATTTACGTGATTTGATGACAGAGTTTACAGAAGAATAAACGGGTACCCGTAAAACCATGCTGATGGACTAGCATGGTTTTAGTTTTTATTACTCATATACACGCACTTGATTATGACAGCGTACTCCATCTTGGACAGCCCAAAAACAGCAAATTAATTATTTTAATCAACAAATTAATTATTTTAATTTTTTACACAAAATAAATGAATTTCTATATTTACTATTTAATTTTATTGATTTATAATCAAATCAACTAAAGGAAAGGAATTCATTATGGCATATAAAGTAATCACAAATTGTCCTGTCTGCAGCAAAACATTGAAGATTACGAAGCTGCAGTGCTCTCATTGTCACACGACGATTGAAAATGAGTTTGAATTCTCCAAACTGGCGTCATTAACAAAGGATCAGCTTCATTTTGTGGAAGTATTTTTAACATGCAGAGGGAGTATCAAGGAAGTTGAAAAGGAAATGGGGATTTCCTATCCAACCGTTCGAGGCAAACTAAACGACATCATTTCTGCCCTTGGATATGTGCAAAAGAAGAAAAATGAGGTAGACGAGAAAAAGGTTGTCGCCATGTTGGAAAATGGCGAAATCACTCCTGAAGAGGCCATAAAGCTTTTAAAAGATGAATAGGGAGGAATTGACCATGAAAGAGGAAATTGCTAGAGTATTAGCGATGGTGCAAGAGGGAAAAATTGATGCGGATCAGGGGTCTGAACTGATCCAAGTATTAAAAGCGAAAGAAGTAGCAGGAAGTAGTCTAATAGGAAAACCAACGAAATATGTAGATAAAACATTAAAAGTTCGTGTGGTATCAAAGGAAAATGATAACGTCACGGTCAATTTGCCCGTAAAACTTATCAAGGCAGTATTAAAGGCGGGACACAGCATCGCATCGAGTATTCCTCAGTCAGAAAAGTATGTAAAGGATCTCGATATCCACCTTATTATTGAAGCCATCGAAAACGAATTAGATGGCCAAATTGTGGATGTTAAATCGGCAAACGGAGATACCGTTTCTGTCATCATCGAGTAGATGGCCTATGCTGCATCTTAAAGTGAAAGCAAAGGACATTCGGCTCTCGCTCCCCATTCCATATGCCATGTTAAACATCGGCATTTCCATTTTGTCCTCAAAATTTATTCATCAACAAGCAAACAAATGGACAAAAGACTACTTCGAAAGAAAAAAACTGGATCTTACCATTCCACCGTTAGATAAAAAACTGCTAAAGCTCATCGTCGAGGAACTGAAAAATCATAAAGGAATCGTGCTCGTAGATGTCAAAGCGAAGGACGGTACGGAGGTTTTGGTTAGACTATAATGGTTTTAGAATACACCGGTCATTGACCGGCTTTTTTATTTAACTCATCTTTAGAAAGGACCAAATGAGTGAGTGAAACAGACCCTTTTGTCGAAAAAAACTGCAGGCCTCGTCTAATTTTGTCTCCTTTTCACTTGTTTTATCGAATCTATTACATATCAGTTAATACATGCTATAATTCATTTTAATTCTATTAAAAATGGAGTTTACTGAAATTTTACTAAAAGTTTTCGAGGTGTATTCGGCAATGAGACTTGACCTATGTGAAGCTGCTATTAAAGAGAAAAAAGACGAAATGATTAAATTAGGAATGACAAAAGGACTTCAAAACGAAGAAACCATCTATTGCAGCCAAGAACTGGACAAACTTCTTAACGAGTATAATAGGTTATTAGCAGACAATAACCAATCTAAACCTATTAACCATCATGATGACTTTTACTCCTTATTTAGAGATCATATATTAAGGATTTTATCGCTGCCTTACAGATATTTTTTAATATAATGGCACTAGGGGTATCCCTCCACTTAAGTCCTTTAATATACAATTTGTTTAGATTCGTTAATAATAGAGAGAGAATGCACACATGGCATTCTCTCTTTTTTGTCTATTTTTAATAAGGATATAAGGAATAACAATCTCTTTTTAGTATTGCTCTAAAGAAGCTTTTAAACATAGCAAAAAGGCTTCACTGTGAGTGAAACCTTTTTTTGTTAACAGAGCCCATCATAATCTAATGTCTTGATGTAAATTAGATATCCTAACCTACTTTACTTTCTTCTATGGCATGTTGCCAACTTGGGTAGTAATGCAAAGCACTCCGCATTAAATCAGGATAAAGTTGTTTTACCTCTTTTTTACGTAGAGAATTACCTTGGTTCTGTAACTTCTGGATCTGAGTAATGACTTCCTTTGATGTTAATGGAACATCCATTTTTCATTCCTCCCTTTCCGAGTTATCTTTACTATTTTTCCCTTTGGCTAACAATATAAACCCGAAAGCATAGTTGTATTTCCTTTTTGACTGCAAGGAATCCTTAATAGTAGAAATGGTATTACCACTTCCCTATCTATTTTATCCACATGGTGTGTAATTTAAATGAAGAAACTATGAAAAAATTATGAAATGTTACCACTATCAAACAAAATCCCAGAACAAAAAACCTCTCAGCCCGATTCGGCTGAGAGGTGATTCAAATTAACCCACACGTTTCATACTTCCCCCGTTTTGCCCCTTTTCCTTCATTCGGCTAAAGATATTCGCTAGAACCGATCCAGATAAATTATGCCAAACGCTGAAAATCGCACTTGGTACGGCCGCTAATGGCGAGAAATGAGCGGTGGCGATAGCGACACCCAAACCAGAGTTCTGCATGCCGACTTCCATTGCAACAGCCTTTTGTTTCGCTAGATCCATCCCGCATACTCGGGCAAAGAAGAATCCAATCAAGAATCCTAATAGATTATGAAGAATGACAACGCCAAAGATTAACAAACCTGTTTCCGCAATCTTCGCCGCGCTGCCCGCAACAACGGCAGAAACAATTAACACAATCGCGATAACGGAAACAAGCGGCAATGCTTTTGCACCGGCTTGTGCCTGTTTTCCAAAGAACTTTTTAATAATAAAGCCAAGCGCCAACGGAATAATGACAACTTGTACAATCGATAGGAATAAAGAAGCCACACTGACATCGACCCACTTACTTGCAAATAAAAGAATCAGCAATGGTGTGACAATAGGTGCAAGAATCGTAGATACAGAGGCAATCGCAACCGCCAGCGCCACGTTTCCTCTTGCTAAAAACACCATAACATTTGAAGCGGTTCCGCTCGGGCAGCATCCTACTAAAATAACCCCGACCGCCACTTCCTTCGGTAAATCAAGTCCGACCGCCAATAGAAACGCTAACAGCGGCATAATGATAAAGTGGCCGATGACCCCCAGTGCTACTTCCTTTGGTCTTCTAAACACCTCTTTAAAATCTGATAACTCTAGTGTCAGCCCCATGCCAAACATAACGATTCCTAATAAAGGAACAATATATCCTCCCAACCACGCAAAGTGAGTGGGAAAATTAAACGCAACAACAGCAAAGATTAATACCCATAATGTAAAGGTCTTTCCAGCAAACCCGCTGATTTTCTCGATGACGCCCATAATATAGTACCCCCTGAATTATTTCGTTTCTCCAAATAATTAATATTTTTATATATTAGTATAAATATTTAAAAAAATCAATATTTTCTATACAATAATTATTTTCAGAAAAAACGCAAAGGCTTACATATTTAAAAAGGATTTACAGCAGATATTTCATCTGTGCATTATTTGAAAATTATCTATATAATAAAAATTATATTTATTAAGGAGCAGACAAATAATGACAAAAACACTTACTGGAGCACCATTCAAAGCCGATCACGTCGGAAGCTTCCTTCGTCCCGAACGACTAAAACAAGCACGTCTTCAAAAAGAAAACGGAGAAATCACAGCGGAACAGCTTCGTGCCATCGAAGATGTAGAAATTATTAAATTAGTAGAAAAACAAAAAGAAGCAGGTCTTTCCGCTGTAACTGATGGGGAATTCCGCCGTGCATGGTGGCATTTCGACTTCCTAGCGGGCCTTGAGGGCGTTGAGCTTTATGAAGCTGAGGCAGGAATTCAATTTCACGGTGTCCAAACAAAAGCTCACGGACTAAAGGTGAATGGCAAACTAGACTTCGGTCCGCATCCATTTATCGAAGACTATAAATTCTTGCACAGCATCAAGGGTGACCATGTCGCAAAATTCACGATTCCAAGTCCAAATATGCTCTTTTTTAGAGGAGTTATTGAGGAAGCAGTTTATCCAAACAAAGATGAGTTCTTTGATGATTTAATTAAAGCCTACCAAAAAGCAATTCAGGCATTTTACGAGGCAGGCTGCCGTTATTTGCAGCTTGATGACACTTCCTGGGCAGTGTTCTTTTCCGAGAAAGGCCATCAACAAATTGCCGATAAGGGCTATACACCAGAAGAATTAATTAAAATTTTCACCCGTGCCATCAATGAATCGATTGCTAACAAACCAGAAGATATGGTCATCACGATGCATATCTGCCGCGGGAACTTTAAATCGACATACACAGCAAGCGGCGGTTATGATAACGCTTCTGAATATATCTTTGGCGAACTGAAGCTTGATGGCTTGTTCTTAGAATTTGATGATGAGCGCTCTGGCGGGTTTGCACCGCTTCAACACGTTAATCGGAAAGATTTACAAATTGTTCTTGGTCTAATTACATCGAAGTTCGGTGACCTAGAAGACCCGGAACGAATCAAAGCCCGTATTGCAGAAGCTGCAAAGTATGTAGACTTAGACCAGCTATGCCTAAGTCCGCAATGCGGATTCTCTTCTACCGAAGAGGGAAATCTATTAACAGAGGAACAGCAATGGGATAAAGTTAGACATGTGATTTCGATTGCGAATGATGTGTGGAAATAAGAGAAATTCGAAAGCGCGGGGGCGTTCCTTTGCTTCCGTTGTCCGTGGTATCAACTATCCTAATATCTATATTTACACAAAAGGCAAGGGCTGCCACCCTTGCCAAAAGTTTTATAAAATTATATGAATTCTCACCCATTTAAAAGGCCTTTTTCTTCAATTCCACTTTTTTTATTTAATCCCATCGAAACCAAAAGACCAATAAGTGAGAAAATGAATAAGGCTACATAAAGTGTACTTGTACCCACTACAATACTTACGACCACAGATGCCATCATACCACCTATATATCTAAATGTTGAATAGATACCGGAAGCAACTCCAGATTTCTCCTTCGATACAGATTCCATACTTGCAGCTTGCATAGAGGCAACGCCAATACCTGCTGAGAAGCCACCGAAAATTAGAACGATCATTACATATATATAGGATGGATCACTTGTAAACCCAAAGTATAACAAAGCAGTAAAGGATAATAAAATGAAAGACAAGACGATAACTTTTCCTTTGCCTAATTTATTTGCCAATCTTCCACCAAGCCATGAAGAAAGTGACATAGCAAGCGAAAAATAAAATAATAAAGCCCCAATGGAATTAAGGCTAAAGTTATATGACTCTAATAAAATGGGAATAAAAAGTACTGTACTATACATAACAAAGTTATTAATTAAAATTGATATATTTGCACTGGAGAATTGTAAGTTCTTAAACATTCCAAACTCGATTAGTGGAGATTTCGCAGCTCTCTCTTGATAAATGAATACAGCAATTGTAACCCCTAACACCAAAATAGTTAAAATATTGATATACTCGCTTTTAGAGAGCATTAGTGTAAAAAGAGTTAAAATAATGCCTAGACAAAAAGAACCAACCATGTCTAATGAGTGTTTTTTTGTTTCATTCACCCTTGGAACAGTAAACCAACTTAGTATAATAGAAACCAATAAAAATGGAACATTAACCCAAAATATAGCTTTCCAACTAAACAAACTAATCAATCCTGCACCAAGAAGGGGGCCAATTGCTGCGCCTAATCCCATTGAAAGACCGAAAAAACCAAATACGTTATTTAGTTTATCTCTAGGCATAACGTGCCTTATAACAGCAGTTGCGTTGGGTGTAGCTAAAGCACCGCCTAAAGCCTGCAATGACCGGAAAATAATAAGTGAAATTAAATTAAAAGCAAAGGTACATGCAATGGAAAAAACGAAAAATAATATAAATCCTATCAGCATGACCTTTTTATTCCCATATATATCACCTAATTTACCTGCTATCGGTTGAGCTACTGCCATTATAATCAGGTAAATGGTAACTACCCATGTAATATTAGCAACAGAAACCTTTAAATCGGATGATATGATCGGTAATCCAACGGCTATCATAGTAGAATTAACAGGAACCAAAAAGGTCCCTGTTAATATAGCGCCTAAAATAAGATTATGATTAGTTTTGTTCATGGATGATAACTTCTCCCTTTGTACCATCCACCGTTATCATATCGCCATCTTTAAGTATAGTTGTTGCGATCTTTGTTCCAATAACACAAGGAACATTGTACTCCCTTGCAACAGTAGCAGCATGGGATAAAATTCCACCTACATCAGTAACAAGTGCCCCCGCTAAATTAAACAATACAGTCCAAGGTGGGGTTGTTGTTTTACAAACCAGAATGTCACCCTTTTTAATCTTACCAAATTCACTCTGGGTACTAACAATCTTTACCGTTCCTGTGTAAATACCTTGGCAGCCTGAATATCCTGTAAAAGTTTTTAATTCTTCATTTAGCTTAGACGTTTTCGTACCAAATACCCGCTCTACGATTGGATCAACTGGACCTTCGGGTGGGTTACCGAAAAATGGAGCAGGCGCATTGGCTTCATTTTTCTTGTGTTCTTCTCTTCTTTTCTTAATTAAGTCATAAGACGGCTTAGGATTTCTTAGAAGTTCAACTAATTCATCTAAATACAGGAATACAACATCCTCGTTATTTTCAATGACAGAGTGGTTAACTAATGTATGCCCCACATTTAAAATAAATGGACGAGCCTTTGCGGGCAGCATAGCATCAATATAGAAATGATGATCCTCGTCTATTCCCCACATTTTTAATGCCATATTATGAAGAGCTTTAAATGTTTCTTTGAGCTCCCCCTCCGGCATTTTCGAAAGTACTTCCTCCACTTTCTTTTCTCTTTTTGAGATAACTTCCTGAAGTTCAGCTTCAAAATCAAAGTCCTTCTCAAGATAGTTTTTAATAACTTTTAAAGCATGATAAGGATTTTCTACCCAAGTTTCGTCTGCAAATTCATGGCTGTTTGCTGTACGATAACCATATTCCTCAAGGAATAATTGAACAGACGATAAAAAATGTCTACCTTCTTCGGAGATCTGTAGTGCTTCTTGTAATTGTGCACTATCTGTATCATGAAATAGTTTTGATAATATCTCTGAATCTTTTACAATCAAAGAAAGTTTCCATAGTTCTCTATCCGTTTCCATTGACTTATGCATTGTACCTAATAACAAATCATAAACTTCTGTTGTATTTTTTGTATTCAATAAGGCACCATAAACCTCTTCAAGAGCCACGCCTATTGACAATCTTGGCATGACCACCTCAAAATGAATGGACCAAATTTCTTTGAACATTTCATACAGCTCTATTACTTTCTCTTCTGCATCCTTTAACGTTAGGTTTTGGTCTTTATACTCGTTTAAGCGATGATAAAAAGGTAAAAGTGTATTTTTAACATGTTCATCAAGAATCTCAGTCAATCTTGGAAATACTGGTTTCATTGCCTCTTGGTGCGCTTCTAGGCGAACCTCTAAATTATCATGCATTCGAACTGTTTGATAGTAATAGCCGTTGGTCATCTTCACATGAAATTGTTTAACAGGCAATTGGAGCTTTTCAAAGGCTTTTAACGTTCCTTCTGATACGGCAGGGGCTATATAAGAAGAAAATAACGGTGTTAATGGTTTTTGAAAGTGAGCACCATCCAGTTCCCAAAATACATTCTTCTCTTCATCAGCTAAAAATAAATTCTTTTTAAAATCCTTAAATTCTAAGTTGTTTATAAATGTACTCATGATGCTTTCCCCCCTTTTAATGTCGTGATTGGCCTTGATTGCAAGATGAAAATTTGATGATTATTTATAGCAAACTCAATATCTACTGGATATTGGTAATAAGCTTCAATTTCCTTTGTAACATCCGTTAACTGATGGATTAAATCCTCTTCTAAACAAAATACTTCCTGTTGTTCAATAGGTACATCAACGGTTTCGTTTCCGCTCTCGGCAGGAATAATTTGAATTTCCTTTAGTCCTAGTTCCTTCATAATATGATTGCTTTGTTTATTAATAATGAACATATCTGGTGTGACGCTGCCATCAACAATGGCCTCACCTAAACCATAACTAGCATTTATAAGAATTTCGTTTTGGTTATGTGTCACTGGGTTTGTACTGAAGATAACACCTGAAACATCTGCGTTAACCATCCCTTGTACGAGGACCCCCATTTGAACATCGGAAAGTGAAATGCTGTTATTTTTGGCATAATCCAGTACATAGGATGAAAAATAGGACGCCCAGCATCGCTTTATGCTATGTAAAAGTTCTTCCAGAGTTCTTACGTTCAAAATTGTCTCATATTGTCCAGCGAATGATGCGCCTTCAAGATCCTCTAGTGCAGACGATGAACGTACCGCAACTGCATAGTTCGAACTTTTCTTCAAAGCTTCAAACTTCTCTGCAATGGTTAATTCCATATTAGCAGGGAATTTAGCATGGATGATTTCATCTTGAACGTTTTCATTGCTTGTTGTATTAATATGGTTGAATGAAAGAAACTCCTTAAATGCGTCCGAAGTGACTACGTAACCATCTGGAATATTATTTAAAATTCTTTTAATTTTTGACAGATTCATTGCCTTAGAACCTATTAAGGTATGATCATAGTTAATTGCATTTGATAAGGAAACTAATGACAAATTACAATACCCTCCTATTTGATTCATTATTTTTTGTTTTGTAAACAATACGTAAATATGTAAATTTCATGTAAACACTATGTAAATAGTACCATTTATTCAGATATTTAGGAACCCCTTTTCTCTATCAATTCATTACCTAAGAACTAACTGATAAGGTACAAAAGGAGGGTTAAAATACAGAGCCAAAAGATAAAAAAACTGCCTTGAATACGCCAAGGCAGGTTTGATTGCATTCTATAATATTTGGTTCAAAAACCTTTTCGTCCGTTCATGTTTTGGATGGACAAAAATATCATTTGGATGGCCTTCTTCAATAATATTTCCGTCTGCCAGCATAATGACTCGGTCGGCCACTTCTTTCGCAAATCCCATTTCATGGGTCACAATCACCATCGTCATCCCGTCACGTGCGAGATCCTTCATTACCTGCAGCACTTCACCAACAAGTTCAGGATCCAACGCTGAAGTCGGTTCATCAAAAAGCATCACTTTTGGTTCCATCGCTAATGCTCTCGCGATCGCTACCCGCTGCTTTTGCCCGCCGGATAATTGTTCAGGATAGTAGTTGGCTTTATCCTCTAAGCCTACCTTTTTAAGAAGGGCCATGGCTTTGGAAGTCGCGGCTTCCTTTGTTTCCTTTCTGACAAACATCGGTGCTTCGATAATATTTTCGATAACTGTTTTATGAGGAAAAAGATTGAAATGCTGAAACACCATTCCTACCTTTTCTCTTACTTTATTTAAGTTTGTTTTTGCGAGGTCTATTTTTTCAGAATCAATGATAATGTCACCGCTCTCTGCCACTTCTAAAAAATTGAGGCAGCGAAGCAGCGTACTTTTACCAGAGCCGCTGGCACCGATCAGAACAACGACCTCTTTCTCTTCTACACTTAAGTTAATCTGTTTTAATACGTCAAGCTTACCAAAGGATTTTGAAAGATGGCTAATTTCAATCATGCGATTACTGCCTCCTTAGGTCTGCTGACATCCATTTTCTTTTCAATCCGATTAGCAACCCATGTGAAAATCAGAACGATAATCAAATAATAGACGCCGACAACAAAGTACGTTTCAAATGGCATATAGTTTTCACCTTGGACACTAAGAGCCGTGTTATATAGGTCCGTCACGGCAATATAGGCAACAAGGGAAGAATCTTTTAAGCCAATAATAAACTGATTGGCTAAAGACGGAATTGCTCTTTTGAAAGCCTGCGGGAAAATAATTCTCCTCATCGCAAGAGAATAGGACATTCCGAGTGACCTTGCCGCCTCCATCTGTCCGCGGTCAATGGATTGCACCGCTCCTCTAAAAATTTCCGCAATATAGGCTCCTGTATGTACACCTAATGCCAGAGCCCCTGCCGTGAAGCTGTCCAGGTTCACGATATTGGCAAGTCCATAATAAAGGAACATAATCTGAACAATGAGAGGCGTTCCACGAATAATACCTATATAGATATCGGCAATGCGATTTAGTATTTTACTAGAGGAAATTTTAAAGCCCGCGAAAATTATACCAATCACCATGGCAAATAATAGCGAGATGGCCGTTATCGCGATGGTCATCCAAGAAGCTTTCAAAAAAGCAATTCCGTGTTCACTAAAAATACTGATAATATTTTCAATAAATATCATGATGCGTACCTCCTTCGTTGAATCGTGCAAGCACCCACATCAGGTGCTTACACTAAAATCTTTGATCCTGTCTTACTTTTCCATGATGTTTGTATTAAACCATTTCATACTGATTTTTTCATACGTCCCATCGTTAATCATTGATTGGATAGCTTCGTTGATTTTATCAGCGAGCTCTTTGTTTCCTTCAGCTACCGCTACACTGACACGGTCTTCATTCAATAAATCGCCAATGGCCTTAATTTTTAAGCCTTTTTCATTTTTAGCACTCACACCGACAATTTTATCCGTGATGACCGCATCTAAACGGCCAAGCGCCAAATCTTGAAGGGCGTTAACGTCAGTTGGATAGCCTTTCACTTGATCAGATAATTCATCGGCCATGTCTTTCCACGTACTAGCTTGAATAACACCAATTTTTTTGCCTTTTAAATCCTCTTTCGATTGAATCGCGGAATTGCCTTCCGCTACAAAAATCTGTGCACCAGATAAATAATATGGATTGGTGAAATCAACTTGCTTATCTCGCTCAGGTGTAGCAGTCATACTTCCAATAATGGCATCATATTTGTTTGCCTTTAATCCTTGGATAATCGTTTCCCATGGATTGGTTACAGGGTTGGCTTCAAGCCCAATTCTCTTAGCAATTTCTGTTCCAATTTCAACATCAAATCCAGTCAATTTACCGTCTTTCTTAAAGTTTAACGGTGGATACTGCCCGGTCATCGAGAATGTTAACGCACCTTTTTTCACTAACTCATGCTTAGAGCCACTTGCTTTTGCTGCCTTTTCTCCATCAGGCTTCTCCGTGCCGCAAGCAGATAAAATCAACATCATCGCCGCTGCTAATAAAAATGCAAACTTTTTCATAAAAATCCCCTCCTAGGTAATAAAAAAACACCGTCCATGTGAGTATGACGGTGTTCTACACACCCTCATCAGTTAGCATTGGTGAAGATAGTTCTCCACAATTCCAAGGAACTGTGACAGTTCTGCCCCTATTCGAGTGCAGACCCAGCTTTCTGAAAGCAGTGATTTCAGAAGCTTCGGCGATGGATCCTTTTTCCTATTTTCATAGATTTCACTGAATCTCCAATAGGATACTAATATCAATCGCGACCTCTACCCCATCTAATGCTTAAAGATGAGGATTTATATTTAGTTTAATGAAACAAGTTTTAGTATATATAAATATTCTTACTTTTGCAATAATATTTTTGATGTTATTTTTTATCAAAATTAAAGACTTGACGGGCTTTCTCTTCTGAGATACATTTTTTCTAAATACCAATTTACTAGAAAAGAAGGTCAGGCGTATGTTGCAATGTCGTGAGGATGTGCTGACATTCACGAAACAGCTTGTAAACATTGAAAGTGTCGTTAATACCAATGGCGAAAAGGCCATTGCACAGTCTTTATATTCTATGATTTCTTCTATTCCCTATTTTTCACAAAACCCTAGCCACCTAGTGTTAGAACAAACACTCAACGACGATCAAGAGCGTTATAATGTTCTTGCTTTTGTGAAAGGAACGAAGGGAACGAGCAGCCGCACGGTGATTTTGATGGGTCATATTGATACGGTTGGGATTGAAGATTTTAACCATTTAAAAGACCAGGCTTGCTTCCCAGACCAACTGATGGAGTCACTAAAAATGGAACAGCTGCCGGCTGCCGCTAAAGAACATTTAGACTCAGGCGACTGGTTATTTGGCCGCGGCGTCCTTGATATGAAAAGCGGGGTTGCCAGTCACTTATACCTCTTAAACTATTATTCCGAGCACCCTGAAGAACTAGACGGTAACATTGTTCTCTTATCGGAATGTGACGAAGAGGACAGCTCCCACGGTGTTCTTTCCGCATTGAAAACATTGAAACGCTGGAAAGAGGAACATGGGTTTACCTATGTAGCCGCGATTAATGCGGATTTCGTTTCACCAAGATACGAAGGCGACGAAAATCGCTATATCTACAAGGGGACCGTTGGAAAGCTGCTGCCATCTTTCTTTATTACCGGAGCAGAAACGCATGTAGGTTCCGCCTTTGAGGGACTCGATCCGAACTTTATTGCGGCCGAGCTGACCAGACAAATCAATTACAATCCGGAGCTTTGTAACGAAGCGTTTGGTGAAACCACCGTTCCTCCTGTTTCGTTAAAACAAACAGATTTGAAGCCTTCTTATACCGTTCAAACGGCCTTAGCTGCCTATGTTTATTACAATTTCTTTATTCATTCCTGGTCGCCAAAGGACGTGCTTGAAAAATTAAGGGAACAAGCGATAATTGCTTTTACCAATGCCCTGACTTCCTTCGAAGAAAGATATAAACAATACAGCACATTGAGCGGCGAACCCTATGTACAGCACCCTTGGAAACCTAGAGTGATGACGTACGAGGAAATGGAACAATTATTGGTTGAAGAGAACGGCGAAGCGTTCACGGCACATATGAGTCAATTTAAAGAACAGCTTTTAAAAAATACAGAACTAGATACGCGCATGTTTGCCGCAAAAGTGGTTGAGGAAGCTTGGAAATGGATGAATGATAAAAGTCCGGCCATCATTCTGTTTTACTCATCTCTGTACTCCCCACGAATTGAATTGACAGGGAAAACAACGGACGAGCTTGCTTTAATTACGGCCTTGGATGAAGCTGTGGAAGAGCTCCAGCCAAACTATCAACATCCGATGGTGACACGTAACTTTTTCCCTTATATCTCAGATATGAGTTTTGTTGCGCTAAGTGATGACGAAGCCGGTATTAATGCCGAATCAAACAATAACCCGGGCTGGGGCACCAAGCTCTTTGTAGACTACCAAGACATTCGCGATATCAATGTACCAGTAATCAATATCGGCCCTTATGGTCTAGATGCTCACAAGAAACTTGAAAGACTAGAAATGACCTACTCCTTTGAAATCGTACCAAATCTAACAAACCTCGTGATTCAGAAACTATTAAATCATTGAGGCCAAAAGCCTGTAGACTCGTCTGGTCTACAGGCTTTTTTGTTTTGCGGCACCGGCGCGATCGGAAAATAAGCGGAGTTTTTCCGGTTAAATGCAGAATGGAGCTCGTTTTGGGGTAAATAAGGGAAGTTTTTCCGGTTATTCAAAGCGAAATCCACCATTTTCGCGCTTTTCGAGTAAATAGGAGGAATTTCTCCGGCTATTTTGGTTATTTTTAATGATAATTTCTAAATAAGCGGAATTTTTCCGCTTATTTATCTGATCGGATGCTTAACATGATCCCCCAACCGATAAGAGCGGACCCTCTTGATCCCGGATGCAGGAATCAACATCTTTTTGTCGACTAGTTGAGAAAGTGCTTTTTTTTACCGTTTAAAGACTTGCGGAGTAGTTAATATAAAAAGAATAGTTAGAGAAGAATTTGAGGATAAAACTATCTTTAGTTTAATAGAAATTTGTCAATTTATATTTTATATTTCGACCATACCATTCTGAGACCAAGAGTTTAATATATTTTCCCCCAATGCCATTTCCAAGAATAATAAAAATAATAAATTTCATAAACAAAAAAAGAAAAAATGAATACGATAAATAGAGGTGATCTATTGGACAAGCACAAATTTAAAAAGGTAATTAAAAAAATGTCCAGGTATATAAATTCGTGTCTTCTCGGTCCCTTATCTCCTGCCGAAAGACGCGATAAAGCATTTGAAATTCGTATGGAGGCCGCGAAATTCTATAAGAATCAGCCGCTGGTCAACCATCGAAATAATGGGGATGAAGATAGGTATCCAAATAAAATAGCCAGTTATTCGAAAGCATTGCCGCATAATGAGTTAGGAGAGGTTAATCTCAAAGCATATCATAATTATTTAGAAGCTTTGAAATCAGGAGACTCGAAAGATTTTGAGAAGATTCCAATGGGTGGTGCTGCGAAGCTGGTAAATCCACAGTCTGCATATGCATATGACTTAGTCGGACCCGATAGTCATCAGCTGGTTCTTCACGCACCTCCAGACTTTAGCAGTGCTGATCTTGCTGGAGAAATGGTTGAGCTTTATTGGCAAGCACTTGCAAGAGACATTCCATTCAATGAATACGATAGCAACCAATTAACAAAGGATGCAGCCGCAGAACTTTCAGGTCTGCCTGTTTTTAATGGGCCAAAAATCAATGGACAAGTCACGACAGGTACATTGTTCCGCGGGAACTATCAAGGCAGCATAGAAGGGCCTTATATTTCACAATTTTTATGGAAAAATATCCCCTTTGTTTCTACTGAAATTATCCAACAATACAATACTATTTTGCCAGGGGATGACCATCTAACTTCCTATAGCGAATGGCTGGCCGTACAAAACGGCTCAAATCCTCATAACAAAAAGATGGATTCCGTACCCCGCTATATTCGCAATGGCCGGGATTTAGCCGAATGGGTACACAATGATAGTTCGATTGATAGCGGGTTAATGGCTTGTTACCTTTTGCTAAGCTATGGCAGTAAAGCATTAGATCCGGAAAATCCTTATTTTAACTCTGCCACACAAGTTGGATTTCCTACCTTTGGGGTCCCGCATATTTTGGACTTCATCACAAGAGCTTCACGTCCAGCCCTTGATGCAGTCTGGTTCCAAAAATGGCTCGTTCATCGCCGGTTCCGCCCCGAAGAATTCGGTGGTCGGATTCATAATAAGATGATGGGTGCTGATTACCCCATCAATCCAGTAGTTATGAATTCTGAAGCACTTATCCAAACGTTTAATAAATTCGGCACGTACTTGCTTCCTCAAGCTTATTCAGAAGGATGCCCAACTCACCCTTCTTATCCTTCCGGTCATGCCGCCTTTATTGGGGCGATGGTAACAATGATGAAAGCCTTCTTTGATGAATCGTATGAAATACCCGATCCGGTTGTAGCCAGTTCTGATGGTCTTCAACTCCTGCCTTACGATGGGAAGCTAACGCTAGGAGGGGAACTGAATAAACTTGCAGCAAATATTGCCATTGGGCGAACGATTGCTGGGGTTCACTACCGTAGTAGTGCGATCAATGGTATGTTACTTGGAGAAGCTGTAGCCATAGGAATCTTAAGAGATTACAAGCGAACCTATAATGAGAGTTTCAAAGGATTCTCTCTTACAAAATTTGATGGATCTAAAATAACGACCTGAGAATTTTGATGATTCTAAAGAATAGTTACACCAAATTTGGAAAACTATTATTTGTACTGAATGCTTCCAAACGATAATATTTAAACGATTAAGGCCACTCTGCAAATGGGAGTGGCCTTTTCTATTAGGGAGCGCAAAAATCCAATGCGTTTTCAGCATTCTTTCCAATCAACCGTTTGATACTCTATCCTATTCCTTTTTATTAGAAAAGGAACAAGCTTATCCAGCTCAGATTAATTACCAGTATTTTTCCAATAAATGTCGTAAATTTCGTAAAGTACGTCATAAGTAACCAAAATTATGTCATAAATCTCTTAAAATACGTCATAAGTGTCCGTCTTTATGTAATAAATCTAATCGAATGAGGAAAAAGGATCAGTCCCCGCTGCGTTAAAACAGCGGAGAACTGATCCTTTTTTCTATCACACTTTTTCACGGCATAATATACTATTAAGCATAATGTTCGCACCTTAACCGTAGTCTTCATAGGAAGTTAATTTATCCTCACGATGACTGTAGCCATTATTGAAACTTGGCACAAAAATCCTCTTAGTATGTAAGAGGCGATGAATGGTTGTCAATATGTTAAACATCTTTTGAAAACGTTTTACATTATGTCTGATGATTATAGGGTCATTACCCTTCACAATAAAGATAGATGAAACAAATTGTAAAGGAGTGACTCAGGATGGGAAATGTTCAAACAGGTGAAAATTTAGTCACGAAAGATGAGAAATACCTATGGCATTCAATGAAGCCGTATAACCCTCAAGCTACTAGCATCATTCAAAAAGCGGAGGGTGCTTGGCTGACAGATATTGATGGGAATCGTTATTTGGATGCCATGTCGGGACTATGGTGTGTAAATGTTGGGTATGGAAGAGAAGAAATTGCAAAAGCGGCATATGACCAGCTTCTCGAGAATAACTATACACCATTAACAAATGGGCATCCTACGGCGATTTTACTGGCTGAAAAAATCAGCGAGTTATTAGGTGGAGATTATGTAGTATTTTTCTCCAATAGCGGCTCTGAGGCAAATGAAACAGCCTTTAAAATCGTCAGGCAGTATTACCAGCAAAAAGGGCAAGGCAGCCGTTATAAAATTGTCTCTCGGTATCGCGCCTATCACGGGAACTCCATGGGAGCACTTGCCGCAACAGGGCAAGCTGAACGGAAATATAAATACGAACCATTAGCACCTGGTTTTATTCATGTGAAAGCCCCGGATCAATATCGCTCCAATGAGGATGGATTTACGAATCCAACCGATTTACCTTCTGTTAAAGCAGTAGACGAAATCATGACATGGGAACATTCAGAAACGATTGCGGCGATGATATTGGAGCCGATTATTACAGGCGGCGGGGTCATTATGCCTCCAGATGATTACTTAAAGGGTGTAAAAGAAGTGTGCGAGAAGCATGGTGCCTTATTAATTGTCGATGAAGTCATCTGCGGCTTTGGACGGACAGGAAAAGCCTTTGGCCACCAACATTATGGGGTACAGCCAGACATTATTACCATGGCAAAAGGACTGACCAGCGCGTATATGCCACTTTCAGCAACGGCAGTCAAGAGAGAAGTTTATGAAGAGTTTACGAAAAGCGGAAATTATGACTTCTTCCGTCATATCAATACATTTGGGGGCTCCCCGGCGGCATGTGCCGTGGCTTTAAAAAATTTAGAAATTATGGAACGAGAAAATCTATTTGAGCAATCTACCGAAATGGGTGCGATTTTAATAGAAGAATTAAAAACTAGAATAGCACAACATCCACATGTTGGTGATATTCGCGGAAAAGGATTGCTGGTTGGAATCGAGCTAGTCGAAGACCGTGAGACAAAAAACCCTTTAGCTGTAGAAAAGGTCAATCAAGTGATTGCAAAGTGTAAAGAGCAAGGACTCATTATTGGAAAAAATGGTGTAACCGTCGCAGGATACAACAACGTATTAACCTTATCTCCACCATTGAATATTACGTTAGAGGAAAAGGATTTTATTCTAGCAAAATTGGTTCAAGCCATTGAATCTTTATAATCGAAAGGAGAACGAATAGATGACAAACATAACTGACGTGAAAGAACTTACGCATTTTATTGATGGAAAAATGACCAAGGGTGAAAGCGGCCGTTTTTCAGAAGTATTCAATCCGGCAACAGGCGATGTCATTGCCAAAGTACCGTTAGCTTCCTCTAATGAAGTGAAGGGCGCCATAAAAAAGGCAGAAGCTGCCTTCCCGGCATGGCGTGATCTCTCCGTGGCGAAACGCGCAGAAATCGTCCTGAATTTCCGAAACTTACTAAAGAAAAATCAAGATAAGGTAATCGAATTAATTTGCACCGAAAGCGGGAAAACAGACGAAGATGCACAGGGTGAAATTACGCGTGGATTAGAATCAGTAGATTTAGCGATGAATGCGCCCCATTTCATGAAGGGTGAATATTCCGTAAATGTAGGGGGACAAATTAATGCCTATTCAGCTAAATATCCACTTGGTGTAGTGGCCGCCATCTCTCCTTTTAATTTTCCCATCATGGTGCCATTAGCGCAAACAAGCATGGCAGTAGCTGTTGGAAATGCGGTTATTTTAAAAGCTTCTGAACGTGTACCTATGACCGCTTTATATATATGTGAATTATGGAAAGAAGCTGGCCTTCCAGATGGAATTTGGACAGTAATCAATGGCGATAAAGAGGCAGTAAATGAACTTCTTGAAAATTCAGCTGTGCAAGCCATTTCCTTCGTTGGATCTACACCAGTAGCCCACTATATTTATGAAACGGGCGCTAAATACGGCAAACGTGTGGTTGCCTTAGGCGGCGGTAAGAATAATATGGTCGTTATGCCTGATGCTGATTTAGAACAAGTAGCGAATGCTTTCATTAGTGCAGGGTACGGCGCTGCCTCCCAACGCTGTATGGCCATTTCTACATTAATGCCGGTCGGGCAAGAAACGGCGGACCGCTTAGTAGAAATTTTAAAAGAAAAGGTTAGCCGCTTAAAAGTTGGTGCTTTTACAGACGGTGCAGATTACGGCCCCGTTATTTCCAAGCAAGCAAAAGCAAACATCTTAAAAGCAATTGACTTCAGTGAAGAAGAAGGGGCAACCCTCGTTTGTGATGGCCGTAATCAAGACATTACCAAAAATGACGGAGGATTCTTCCTGGCACCAACATTGCTTGATCATGTAAAACCAGGTATGAAAATTTATGATGAAGAAGTTTTCGGCCCTGTTCGTAATATTGTCCGTGTGGATTCTTTAGAAGAAGCAATCCAATTAATTAATCAGCAAGAATTAGCCAATGGTGTTACCATCTATACCAATAATGGGCTGGCAGCCAGAAAATTCACGACTGAAATTGATGTAGGAATGGTCGGGGTGAATGTACCAATTCCAATTCCAGTAGGCTTTCATAACTTTGCTGGTTTTAAGGGCTCAAGATTTGGCGACGGGCAAATGTTTGGCCCAGATCAAGCACGGTTCTATACAAAGACCAAAACAGTTTCAGAACGCTGGTTATCATCAAGTGATAATAGTGATCTATCCTTTGCATTCCCTAGCAATAAATAACACAGCCAG
This sequence comes from Neobacillus sp. MER 74, assembly GCF_023714155.1. Lineage (NCBI taxonomy): Bacteria > Bacillati > Bacillota > Bacilli > Caryophanales > Bacillaceae > Neobacillus > Neobacillus sp. MER 74. Next base: position 55,649 of record NZ_JAMAUV010000014.1, on the reverse strand, counting down.
TTAGAAAAACAGTGCCTGTCACTCAACTTATGAAGAAAAACCTACAAAAATAAAAGTTAATTTTAGTAATTGCGCCGATTTCAAATTTGTAAAAGTTCCGATTTGAGGTGCATTAATAAAAAAATGCACAGAAATGACAGTCCTTTTGACATCGTAAATGGCATAAAAAAAGCAAAACTCGCCCCAAAATTGGCGAGTTTTCTTTGTTATAAAATTCCGGTTCTTTTTAAACTAACGCATGCGCTAGTTGAATAAGAAAATCCTTTATATTCAGTAATCTGTTTAAATAAATACTCTAATTATCAATAAAAGATGACCTTTTTGTAGAAGTTCATCTTTTGATATTTAAATAAAACTTACCTATTATTAACTTCATACGCTGTTCTAACTCCTGCTTCAATCGCGCCTTGAATCCAACCTGGTGTAGTAGATGAATGTGATCCTGCGAAATGAATTCTCCCTTCTGGTGTACTAATATGTTGACCTAATTCTTTTGTTTGGTCGGGTTTAAACATGACAAATGCTCCTCCATAATAAGGAAATTCAGACCAATTATGTGAATATCCTATTAAAAACTCCGTAAACACTTGATTTCCAAATATATACGAAAGATTATATAAAGCAATTTTAATACGTTCTTGTTGTGTCATATTATCCCAAATACTAGAATCGTCTTCCCATGTGTAGCTAGCTAACATAATCCCTGTACTGTCCGATGATTCTTGACCATGACTAGGAAAATATGCAAACTTGATTGGTAAATCGGTTGTTATTTTCCCTCCATATAACCCATATTTTTCCCAAAACCTAGTTTTAAATTGAAGTCCTATTTTAGTTGAATTTGCATAATGTATCTTTCTAATAACTTTCCTCTTGTCATATGAAATAGACTCAAAGGGAAGTAAATCTACGAAATTCAATAAAGAAAAAGGAATTGTTGAAATTACAAAGTCGCTTGTAAGTTGATGCTCAGTATTTAGTATTTGATTTTCTGTATAGATTGTTACGTTTGATTCTTGTTGAATAATTTTTTTTACTCTTTGATTAGTAATAATATCGTCTTTTAGTTGTGGTAAAAATCCATTAATAAGATGATCAGTACCCCCTGAAATTTCATAAAGTTTTAGGTTCTTTGTAAGGAGTACTAAAACTTCTCTTAATATTGCAGTAAATGCAAGTTCAGAAAATCCTTCTAATCCGACCATCGTTTCAATCATATCGATTGCTTCAGCAGATAAGGATACACCCACAGGGTTATATTTTAAAAAGTTAGCCATTGATAAATGATCATACCTATTAATAACTATATCCCAATTTTTTTCGGGATCTTGGTTTATAAAATCAATAACTGGACCAACTGCTAATAATAGTAACTCTGTTGCAGTTTTTCCTTTTTCACTTGGGTAGACTTTATATCTTAATTGGTCTGGATTTGTTCTATAATTTTTTTCATTTGTTAATATATTATTGATGTAAATCAGATCATTAGGGGTGCTATTAATAAATTCGTTGACTTGTAAATTAAATTTTTTTATATATTCAAAAACTAAATGGTGAGATGAAGGTATACGCATTGCCCCAAGATCTATATATTGATTATTAATAAAAGGTTCCCTTTTTGTGTAAATTCTTCCGCCAATTCTGTTATTTGCTTCAATAATGGTAACCCGATGTCCAGCTTCTTTTAAGAGTGAAGCAGCAACTAAACCAGATATCCCAGCACCTATAATGGTTACATCCTTTGGTGAATTCGTTTTTTGTAACCCATTTTGAATTATGTAAATCATTTGCTCCATAGAAAGCAGTAATTTTTGTATCAAAGATATCACCTCTACTTCCCAAAAAATACCTACCAATAAAATGTTTATTCGGTAGTAAATCGAAGTAGACTATTAACTAGGATTAAATTCATTAATCATACTACATGATGGACGTTTAACCGATTCCTTCTTTTACTAACCTGCCCCGTTTGTGAAACAACTTAAAGGAAAGTACCTCCTTTATGTCGAATCCTATAGGTAAAGGGGATGACCCAATGAATAAAGTTGAATTATTAAAGAAACTACACAATGCCAGTCGAAGTAATTTGTTTTCAACAGAGATTCCTAAAGCTACAAATGAAGATGTAAAAAAGATTGAAGAATTGGTTGGAGAATTAGTTAGTGAAGGAAAAATCAAGTTAAGAGAATGTGTACTACGAGAATACTCAGTTTATTTACACGGAATAATTAAGTATGCATCCGAATAATCGGGTGCTTTTTTTTTGGGGTGAAACACAAGCGGTTTTCAAGGTATTTAATTTTTCAACCCCGCTGTCGCAACATCCTTACTTTACCCCTTGGTTCAATAAATCCCTAAGATTAATTAGGTCATTTTTGAGTCACCTTTACTACACCGATAGCTAAAATTTCCTATGATATCTTAAACTAACTCACCTTTATTTCTTCATATTCACTATCCTGCATCCCTAGTTCAATAAGAAACAGCCGCCAAGTATGGCAGCTGACTATCAGTTCTTCTATATAAAAGCATCTTCGTACTTAGAATTAATGATTATTTTTCATTCCTATAATGAGAGTTTCAATCTGTTCTTGTGAAAGTTGCTCCCGTTCAATCTCCACATCTTTCCCTCCACCAATCCAAACTAGATCATCATGATTTGACAAAGGTTTTCTTCCTCTTGGTACAGATTCTGTGTATTTTTCCCACACATCATTAATCTTAGCAAGTGATACATCACCTCTTTTCATCGTCAAACCACCTATACTTTTCGGCATCAGCAAACCACTTATAAAGTGTTTTTTTGAGAAATAAAAATCTTCTTCCATTTATTCATCTCCTTAATACTTAATAGTATATGTAAATTACGTCAATTAATCATTTATGAATTTACATTGTTCTTGTTTAACTATCCTGCTCCGTTAGTGGAACAAGTCCTTTTGTTCTATTGCACATTTTCCTCGAAGAATGCAATTACGAATAGTAAATGGTTTTTTTATACAAACTATACTTATTACTAAAGGGAGGTCCTGTTATGCGTGATAATACCAATTTGGCTGTTTTTGTCTTTTTTTCACTTTTAGGCTTTGTAGCAACAATTATTTTTAGCAGTGTCATAATATCTCAAAATAACCAAATTAAATCAAAACTTGAAAACGCAAAGCAAACGTGATTCCTTTCAAGAAAAACTTGAGGGGATTTTTTATGTCATAATATCGTTCAAATGCGTCCTATTCTTCAACTCCCGTAAGCACAACAAGAAATAGTACAGGATGATCGGCGTAAGCAGCGAGCTGCGCTTCATAGAAAAAATGAAATTGTATCCTGAGAAGAGCTGCCGCTAGTAATAAGAGCCGTCCAATGATTAAGGATAGGCCCCCAATCCAGCGCCCAGGGAACCAAAAATTAGTATTATCTCTTTCAGGGGATGAGTTTTCTTGTAGTTTATGATGCATAAACACTTCCACCACCAAAACTTTGTTTTAATTGTTTCACTCCTTCTTTTCCCCCCTTTAACTTTGATTTTACTTTGGAAGGAACTGTCTCCCTTTATTAACTCATCGATACTGATTTCAAATAATTCGCTTAGCCTAATATTAATTTTATTATTTCAAAAAAATTTATTAACTTGTATATTGTTCATTTAAAAGACATGTGTTACTATTAACTCAAAGCTTAGTTTATCCGATAAACAAACTAAGTTTGTAAAATATTTCTAGATCGTTAACGAATGCAGCAATTCACTTTAACAAGGGTTACCATTTTCTACCCATCTCTGAAAGCGGTTAACGGCTTAAAAAGATTTGAGGGATTCAATTTTTCCAAAAGACGATACTACCAATATCTAGTAATGTAAGCGGATAAGTGATTGAAAATTTTGCTAAAAAGGAGATTTGACTGACATGGCTTTAATGGAATCAACTGTTAAACAAATGAACAAAAACACTCAAAACATTCAACATAACGAATACCATAAGCTCAGCCTTTCTGAACGAATTGGCTACGGTCTTGGGGACTTTGCCCAAAACCTCGTATTTGGTACAGTTGGAGGATTCCTAGCTCTCTATCTGACGACCGTTAATGCCATTGGTACGGCAGCAGCTGGGTTCATCTTCTTGTTTGTCCGTATCGTGAACGTATTCTGGGATCCGATGGTTGGTACCTACGTCGATAAACATACCTTCAAGAACGGAAAATATCGTCCTTGGCTTCTAATTGCAGGGATTCCACTTATTATCTTATCAGCGATGCTCTTTGTTCCAATTCCAGCCATTCGTGGTTCAGTGCCCATCGCCTTTATCACTTACTTTCTGCTCGACTTGGTTTATTCAGTGGTTAACATTCCTTACGGCTCGCTCAATGCTTCACTTACACGTGACCCTGAATCCGTAGATAAAATCACAACTACTCGAATGATGTTGGCTAATATTGCTAACCTCTTGGTTTACACACTGTTTCCAATGTTTGTTCAAATGGCATCCCCATTAGACCGTTCGGCCAAGGACACAGGTTTCTTTGGTCTCAAGATCAACATGGGTACGTATACAGATGCATCTGCAAGTCACGCTTGGTTTGGGGTTTACATGGTTTACATGGTACTTGGTGCTGTGGCGCTGTTCTTCTGCTACCGTCTTACAAAAGAACGCGTGGTCGCAACCGCGGAACAATCGGCAGAAGTGAAAGCGACCGACCTGTTCGTTGAATTGAAGAACAACAAACCACTCGTTATTCTAGGTCTATTCTTTATGCTTGCCTTCACCTTCATGTTCTTCATGAACACAGTGAATGGCTTCTTTAACCAATACACGGTCAACCACTCAGACTGGATGGGTGCAGTAGGTCTCATCGCCTCCATCCCTGGTATTGCTTTCCCAGTCTTTTGGCCAAAATTAAGGAAAATCTTCGGTAAAAAGGGATTCTTCCATTTCTTCCTTGGTATGTTTGTTGTTGGTGAAATCCTTACTTGGGTATGGTCGTTAGATGGCATGCACGATTCACTCACCCTTGCCTATATTTCAACCTTCATCAAACAGTGGGGTCTTACTTCAGCAACTGGTTTCATGTGGGCACTCGTTCCCGAAGTTGTCTCTTATGGTGAAATGAAGTCTGGCAAACGTAACGCTGCGATCATTAACGCGATCATGGGTCTTTTCTTCAAGATTGGCTTCACTCTTGGCGGTGCCGTTCCACTCTGGTTCCTTGCTGCCTATGGCTTCGATGGACATGCGGTGAAGCAAACAGCTAGTGCTCTTTCCGGTATCAATATCACAGCTATCTGGATTCCAGCAGCGCTTGCTATCGTTTCAATGATTGTGATGGCTCTTTACCCGCTATCAGATAAAGACGTCGAAGCTATCAATAAGCAACTCGATGCTTCTCGTGCCAAAGCAAAAACTATCTGAACTGTGAGTCACAAATAGATACTATAAAAAATACAAACCCACTCTTTTTCGTTTGAGTGGGTTTGTATTTTTTACCGGCCCTCATAGGAAAGTGCTGGAGTAATAAGCCGCCATTTAGCACGTTTCATTTAGTTTGTCCATTTAACAAACTAAGATGCTAATTTTTTTTTAAAAGACTAACTGTTTCTTACAACCACCCTTTGCTCTGCCTTATGCCTACTATACAGATGCGAGTACGTTTGCAGACCTTTTCGTTTCTTCCATCCAAAAAAGCTAGTTTAGCCATGCATTAGTAAGTTTGTGTAATAAATAAACAAAGTTTTGTGTTAAAATTGATTTACTACTAGATAAGGAGTTTTTTATAAAGTGGGAACCATGACATGGAATCATCAAACGGTAAAAAGAAATAACAAAGCCCTTGTATTACAAATGATTATTGAAAAAGAGCCGATATCAAGAGCTGATATTGCTCAAATAACAGGGTTGAATAAAGCAACAGTGTCTTCTTCCGTAAATGAGTTATTGGAACAGAAACTTATTTACGAATCCGGCACCGGGGAATCCAGCGGTGGCCGGCGACCTGTGATCCTGCATTTTAACAAGACGGTCGGATATGCCATTGGCATTGATATCGGTGTGAATTACATTCTATGCGTGATGACGGATTTAAAAGGGAATATTTTGTTAGAGAAACATGAAAGCGTTAACCGAACCCCCTACCCTGCGATTATAAGCAAAATCCAAGATATGATTGGGTCGATCATAGATGAGATGCCTAACAGCAGGTATGGAATCGTTGGGATTGGTGTAGCTGTGCCTGGGATCGTGAACACAAATGGAACGGTCCTGCTAGCTCCAAACTTAGGCTGGACCAACATTGGATTAAAAAAGGACCTTGAGGACTTATACCATGTTCCCGTAATCATTGAAAATGAGGCGAATGCTGGGGCGATTGGTGAACAACAATTCGGTGCGGGTCAAGATTATCAGAACATCATCTATATAAGTGCTGGAATCGGAATCGGTGTTGGAATCATCATAAACAAAGAATTATATCAAGGAAAAAATGGGTTCTCCGGTGAAATGGGTCATATCATTATTGATCTCAATGGAAAGCCTTGCAGCTGTGGGAGCAGAGGCTGTTGGGAAGCATATGCCTCTGAAAATGCCCTTCTGGAAAATCCCGGCTTTGATTCACTTGAGACATTGATTCAGTTGGCTGAGGGTCGTAATGAAATGGCCAAGAGTCACTTTGAAAAAATCGGTAAGTACCTTGGTTATGGAATTAATAATATTATTAACACCTTTAACCCCGATCAGGTCATCATCGGCAATCGATTAGCGTTGGCAAAAGAATGGATGGAGCCGCCAATTCGGACTACGATTGAAAAACACACTCTTACGCTCCATCAAAAGGGGCTGCACTTGGATTTTTCACGGCTTGGAAAATATTCAAGCGCATTAGGTGTTTCTGCTTTTGTTGTTGAGAACTTTATTAAAGCCGAGTAAAAACGGGTTAGTCCCCCCGCAGCGGGGAGAAAATGCCTAAATGCCACAGGGACGGTTCTAGCACAAGAACGTCCCCATGGTCCCACTTCTCGTCACCCATGATCAAGCATTTTGTATTGGGCTTTCACTAATTCATAATAGATTCCTTGTTTAGCCATAAGCTGTTCATGATTTCCCTGCTCCAGGATATGTCCGTGATCAAGAACCAGGATGTTGTCGGCTTCCCGGATGGTTGATAACCTGTGGGCAATCATAATGGCGGTTCTTCCTTTTAATAACGTTCTTAATGCCTTTTGAATCTTGACCTCTGATTCCGTGTCAATACTGGCGGTGGCTTCATCCAAAATGAGAATTTTTGGCCCAGCGAGAAGGGCCCTGGCGAAAGAAAGGAGCTGACGCTCACCCACCGACAAGATATTGCCCCGCTCTTCCACCTCGGTTTGATAGCCATTCGCAAGCTGGTGAATAAACGAATCGGCACCTACTACCTTCGCGGCAGCGATCACTTCCTTGTCACTGGCTCCCGGATTTCCAAAACGAATATTTTCCATAATCGTACCTGAAAAGATAAACGTGTCCTGCAGGACCACACCTATTTGCGAGCGCAGACCCGCAATCGACAATTCATGAATGGGATGCCCATCGATTTTGACCACACCCGAGGTAGCATCATAGAAGCGGCTGACCAAGTTAGCAATGGTCGTCTTCCCGGAGCCCGTATGGCCGACAAGCGCAACCGTCTCTCCCGCTTTTATCGAAAAAGAAATACCGTTTAATGCCTTTCTTGATCCATCATAGGAAAATTCCACATCCTCAAACTCAATCTGCCCTTTAATAGAAGAGAGAATCATAGGTTTGGAGGCCTCCGACACCAGCGGTCTTTCATCTAAAAACTCAAAAATCCGCTCCGAAGAGGCCATTCCGATCAACAGCTGATTATACAGCTGGCCAAGTCGCGAAATCGGCTCCCAGAACATCCCTAAATAAAAGGCAAAGGAGACAAATTCCCCGATTGTACTTTCACCACCCGAAACAAGAAATGCCCCGTACCAGATGAGAATGGCTGTCCCCAATGCATTGGTGACCTCGACAAACGGTCCAAACATGGCATTTTTATGGACTGCTTGTTTCCACGTATCAAAGTTTTCCTGGTTGACTCCCTTAAAAAATTGAATGTTTTCTTTTTCCTGGGTAAAGGCCTGCGTGACGCGGATGCCTTGAATGCTTTCATTTAAATGGGAATTGAGTTTCGACTGAACGAGCCGAACTGATTGCCACTGCAGCCGAATCTTTTTTCGCAGGCTGGTGGAGATGAAAAACATGATCGGCAAAATTACCATAATCGCAATCGTTAATTTGGCATTCAAAGAAAATAAGATAATAATAACCGACAGCAATAGGAGAAAATCGGTTAATAGATTAATCACTCCGCTTGTAAACAGCTCCTGCAGGGAATTAATATCATTCATAATCCGCACAAGAATCGACCCGCCCGAGCGCTGGTCGAAGAACCTGTGTGATAAGGACTGTACATGTGTAAACAAATGCTGCCGCAAATCATAAATAACATTTTGCCCAAGCTTATTCATCCAGCGGATTCTTAGCAAATTGACAAAATAGGATAAAACATACAACCCTGAAATGATGAAAATCAGCTGGAGCAATAAGGTGGTATCTTTTTCAACAATCGCCTTGTCAAGGGTATAGACGCCAATTAAAATCGGGATGATTAAACGGATGGCGGTTGAAATGATCACTGTCATAAACGAAAGGGGCAGTAAATTTTTTGTATATGGCTTTAAGTATTGCAGCAAGCGCCACATCTGCTGCCAGTTAAACGATTTATCTATCACTTCATCCTGAGAGTAATGAAACCGCTCGAGGATGAGTTGTTTCTTTCGTTGTTCCTCCATGTTTCACTTATCCTCCCGCCTTTTGCAAAATTGCTGCCTGATCCTGATATTGGATATTGTAGATACGCCGGTACGCTCCACCATGGGCGAGCAGCTGTTCATGTGTGCCGCGTTCGATGATCCTTCCCTGATCCAGCACCAAAATTTCATCGGCATGCTTTAGTGAAGAAATACGATGGGCAATAATAAACGTCGTTCTCCCCTTCATGACTTCTCGAAGGGCCTTTTGAATATGAAATTCCGTTTCCATATCGACCGCGCTAGTGGAATCATCTAAGATGAGAATCGCCGGATTCATGCAAATGGCACGCGCAATCGCAATCCGCTGTTTTTGCCCCCCGGAGAGCCCCATTCCCCGTTCCCCCAGCTTCGTGTCATATCCATCAGGCAGCTCCATAATAAAATCATGAGCCTGGGCCCGTTTGGCCGCATCGATAATTTCCTCCAGCGCCGCATCTGGTCTTCCGTACGCTATATTGGCCTTGATCGTGGATGAAAACAGAAAGGTTTCCTGTAAGACAACGCCAATTTGCGAACGCAGCATTTTCAACCCGTATTCCTGAATCGGTTGATCATCAATCACAATCGTTCCTGCCGTCGGTTCATAAAAACGGGACAGAAGCTGAATCATACTGGTTTTCCCAGAACCTGTTGCACCAATAAGCCCAATCGTTGTTCCAGGAGGCGCGGAAAAGGTGATTTCCTTAAGCGCGGCCGCCTCTTCCGATTGATAGTGGAACGTGACCTGCTCAAAGTTCACCTTTCCTGCCAATCTGCCGCTATTTCTGATGTCATCGCTATCCATAATCGATTCATCTGCTTCCAATACTTCAAGAAGCCTTTCGCCGGAAGCTTTTGCCTGTGAGAACATATTGATGGTGAATCCCAGGTTCATAATCGGCCAAATAATATACCAAACAAGACTGTAAAAGGCGACTAGCTCCCCGGGCTTTAACGCTCCACTGATCACTTGAAATCCGCCATAGGCAAGCAAAGCGACAACGGAAATATTGCCGATCAGCTCCATCAGCGGAAAATATTTCGACCATACCACCGACGTAGCCAGCTGCTTGGTCCTGTACTCCTGATTGGAGGAGTTAAAGCGCTTTGTTTCCTCCTTTTCTTTTGACAGGGCTTTAACCGTATGGATCCCGTTAATATTTTCCTGCACCATGGTATTTAAGCGGCCGAACGATTCGCGAATCCCACGGAACGCCGGGTGGACGGCTCGATCGAACTTATGAACCACCACACTTAAAAAAGGCAGGGACATCATCGTGACCAAAGTCAAGGAAACGGAATAATAGAACATCACACAAAGACTGGTCCCCACGACAATGACAAAGCGAAGGACCTCGCTAAAGCCGAAGGATACAAAAAAACGAAAACCTTCCACATCCGCAGTCAAACGGGACATTAAATCCCCTGTCTTTGCGTTATCGTAATAGCTGAAGGATAGCCGCTGCAACTTTTCATAGAGAGCATTTCGGAGCAGGTACACGGATTTAATACCGAACATATCTGCCAAATAATGCTGAATGAAGGTTGAGAAGGCTTTTACCCCCATGATCACGATAAATCCCAAGGCAATCCACGGCACCCAGTCATATTTCCGCCCAAGTACGACATCATCAATGGTTACCTGCAAAATGACCGGATAGATGACGGTAATCGCAGCGACAAGCAGCATAAAGAGCAACGACCAGATAAAATCCTTTTTAAAAGGAAGATAAAACAGCTTCAACTTTTTAAAAACGAACATTTTTTCCTCCTTATGTAACCCAAAAATTTACATACCTTACATTTATATAGATTAAAGTGAGAAATATTTCGAAAATCGTTAAATTAGGTTATTTCAATTTTTGAAAACCTCCTCCCCCTTTCGTGCCCTAAACCGGCATTCATGTAAACCTTTCCAATAGTTTAGCAGGACGATTCCCTCCCTCCTATTGGCAAAACCATAGATTCATTGGTTAAAATAAAGTCTTTTAACAAAAAGCGCAAGCGCCCGTTTAGCGGCGTATGGACTGGAGCGCTCCAACCGAGATAAAGGAAACACGAAGAGCGGAGCGATTCGATGTTGACTTATCGTAGGGTGGAGAGCGAAGTACACTAGCCGCTGGGCGCTGGAGCTGGATTCAGAGAGCCATTTGAAATTATCCACAATAAATTATTTTATAATTTCCTATACAACACAAAAAAAACGTACCACCCTTCAACGTGGCGGCACGTTTCTTCTATTAATATGATTTATGGCTCTTTAGTCAATGCCTGATCGGCCAGCAAAAGCGCCCCTATAATCCCGGCATCATTGCCTAAACCAGGGCTTACAATATATTCTGACAGCTCTGGCAATGAAACATACTCACGGAGAAATTCCTTCAAGTGCTGGTAGATCGAAGGGAATACCTGTTTCTGGTTCATGACGCCGCCGCCCAGGATAATTTTTTTCGGTGAAAGAATCAAAATATATTGCATCAGTGCCTGGGCGATATAGTAGCCTTCTAATTCCCATACTTCCTTTCTGTCCACTAACTCTATTCCTTTTTGCCCCCAGCGCCCTTCAATGGCAGGGCCGGCCGCCAATCCTTCCAGACAATCACCGTGGTACGGGCACCGCCCCTGATATGGATCCTCCGGATGACGCCTAACCAAAATATGCCCCATTTCCGGATGAGAATGCCCCTGAAGCATCTGCCCCTGAACGAGCGCTCCTGCTCCAATTCCTGTTCCAACTGTTATATACAAGCAGCTATCCATCCCTTTAGCTGCACCAAAAGTCGCCTCGCCTAACGCGGCGGCATTCACATCCGTATGAAATCCGATGGGAACCCCAAATTCATCCTCAAACCCTTGCACAAACGGATAATCCTTCCAACCTGGTTTTGGGGTAGACGTGATGTGCCCGTATGTGGGGCTTTCCCGGTTAACATCAACCGGGCCAAACGAGCCAATTCCAATCGCTTCGATCGGGTATTTTTTAAAAAATTCAATGACCTTCGGAATCGTTTCATCCGGGGTAGTGGTAGGGATTTGAATTCGGTCCAATATTGTTCCTTTTTCGTCTCCAACGGCACAAACAAATTTTGTCCCGCCAGATTCAATTCCACCAAGCATTCGCAGTTCCTCCTAATCTATTAGTCATTAAACCGGCCTGCGCCTTTCAGGAAATGAAACAATGCCCCGATTAGGTTTGCATCATTATCAAATTGACAGGCTTGCACTTCTATTCGCAACGTTGAAATGTCGTCCCTTAATCTCTTCAATTCACGATTGATCCCGTCAATCACTTCCTGCCGCTTGCTGATGCCGCCGCCAATGAGGATTTTTTGCGGGTCCAAGGCATATTTTAAATTATAAATTCCGATGGCGAGCCGTTTATAAAATTCTGCAATACTCTCCTTGGCAATTGTGTCCCCTTCTTCGGCCAAACGAAATACTTCTTCCCCGTTCAACGTTCCTTTTGCCAGTGACTTTCTCCTGGCAACCTCCTCCACTAAAGCATGGGTCGAAGCCGTCTTGCTCCAGGTTTGATCAAGCGGGTTTTTAGACTGTGCTCCCATAATCATGTAACCAAACTCCCCGCCGTGGAGAGATGCGCCGCGTAAGATCGATTGGTTCATGACGATACTGCCGCCAATTCCTGTACCTATGACAATACAAATATAGTATTCCGTGCCTTTTGCTGCACCTAACCATCCTTCCGCCAAAGCGGCGCAATTGGCATCATTTTCGATGGATACCGGAAAACCCGTTCGCTCCCCTATGAGGTCTGTCATACAAACTCCATGTATATACGGAATCGCACTGGCACCGCCAATAAATCCTGTTTTAACATTTACCGCACCGGGTGAACTTAAAGCAATGCCTTGCAATTCAAATGAATTCGAATATTCTTTTGTTACTTGGCTAAGTTTTTGCAAGAAACTTTCTATTCCATCACAAGGAGTTGGAAACTTCCCACTTTCTAATTTCTTTCCTTCTTGATCCATCACAGCATATTTGACATAGGTGCCGCCCACATCGAATACCATGTACGCTTTCAACCGACTCACCTCAATTTCGTCCGCTGCCCATTTCATGGTTAAAACCCATTGTTTTCGGACAACTGTTTATACCATTTCCCTGATTTTTTAACCGTTCGTGTGAGATGGTTCTGCAAATCTACTTCCACTAACCCATATCGGTTTTTATAAGCGTTCGTCCATGACCAGTTATCCATGAAGGTCCATAGGTGATACCCCAGGCAATTCGCTCCCTCTTCCAGCGCTTTATGTACCCATTTCAAGTGTTCCTGGATAAATTCAATTCGATAATCATCCTCAATAAACCCTTCCGCATGACGGAACTTTTCTTCCCCTTCCACACCCATTCCATTTTCCGAAATAAAGAATGGCAGATTACGATAGTTGTCACGAAGGTCAATCATAATATCATAGATCACTTCCTCGCAGATTTCCCAACCACGGTGCGGATTGATTTTCCTGCCTGGCATGTTATACGGATCAAAGAGATGTTCCGGCATAAATGGAGCATTCTCCGGCTCAGGCTTCTCTTTCGCTTTCACCCGGCGCGGCTGGTAGTAGTTCACGCCTAATAGATCAATCGGATGATTTCGAATCACTTCCAAATCACCGGCCTCCACGGCTGGAAGCAGGTCTCTTTCTTTTAAAATATCAATCAAAGCACGGGGATACTCCCCCTTTGTGACCGGATCAAGAAAGCTGCGATTAAAGAACAGATCCGAAATATGGGCAGCCTTCACATCTTCGGCATCCTGGCTCCGTGGATAAGAGGGGGTGAGATTGAGGATAATGCCGATTTTCCCGTCCACATTCATTTTTCTAAAGGCTTCTACGGCCTTCGCATGGGCCACAATGGTATGGTGGGCAACCGTTGCCCCCCGTTTGAAATCTACTATATTTGGATAATGCCAATTATATAAATACCCGGCCTCAACCGGGACGATCGGTTCATTAAAGGTAAACCAATATTTCACACGGTCGCCAAATAAGCGAAAGCAGGTCTCCGCATAATTCACATAGGCGTCGATGACCTCCCGGCTTTCCCAGCCGCCTTTTTCCTGCATGCACATCGGCATATCGAAATGGTATAAATTCATAAATGGTTCGATGTCTTGAGCAATCAATTCATCGATGACCTGGTTGTAAAAGGCAACGGCCTTCCCGTTTACTTCACCCGTTCCATCCGGAATCAAACGTGACCATTGAACCGAGGTTCGAAAGGAGTTATGGCCCGTTTCTTTCATCAGCTGGATATCTTCTTTAAACCGATGATAGAAATCCGATGTATGTTCCGGGCCCACCCCCTGATGAAAACTAGCAGGTTCCATGCTGTACCAATAATCCCAGATACTTTGCTTTCTTCCATCCACCAGCGCTGCGCCTTCCGTTTGCGGGCCTGATGCGGCACTTCCCCACCAAAAGTTTGTTGGAAAACGATAGGTAAGGTTATCCTCTTGCAAACGATTATTCATTGATGATCACCATCCTGTTATTTAATTTTTCTCCATTCACTTGGTGTCGTTCCCACACTTTTTTTGAACTGTTTATAGAAATAAGCTGTATCCGAATACCCGACCTTTTTGCCAATTTCACCTGCACGGTAATGGGTGGTTTTGAGGAGCTCCTTTGCCTTTTCCAATCGGTATCGGTTTAGGTATTCTGAAAAAACCGCCCCTACTTCTTTTTGAAATAATTGCCCTAAATAGATGGCATTAACATGAAACTGCTGGCCCAATGTTTTTAACGAAATCCCTTCATCATAGTGGACATGGATATAATCAAGGACATTTTGGACAATCGGACTGCGATTATTAACTTGCTTATGGATGGAAAAAATTAATTCCTGGCAATATTCCTTCAAAATGGCCTTCATCTCGTCAATATCAGAGCTATACACGATTCTTTCGATGGCAGCTGTATGATAGGAAAGATCGTCCGGCTGCAGCGAATAATGAATATAAGAAAGTAAATCAACGATATATTTTCTGGCAGCTGGCGGGGAGATAAAGCTGGAATGCTTGGTGAGATCCTGAAAAAAAGAATCAATCCGCTGAATCACTTCTCCCTCTGCTTTCAATAGCTGCTTGACAATCGTTTCTTTAAATTCTTGCTGTTTTTTTAATTCTTCATGCTTATCAATCGTCAAATGTTCGGAAAGAAGTACATTTGGGCAGGAATATAGCTGCAATAAGCTGTATTCCCTTGCTCTCATAAAGCTTTCCTCTAATTCGTCTACCGTTGTTACCGGCTTTCCCATCGCTAAATAGAATAAACCGGCCTCTCTTTCCTCATCCTTTAGCTGCTCGACAAGGCCTTGGTTAGATCGATACAGGTCCTTTTCCTTTTCGCTCCCTAAAATAATGACCAAGTCTTGATTGGGACTGAATAAACAAACGGCTCCGCAATATTCCTCAATAAAGGTTCTGAGCCCCTTTAAAATCTCCACACGGTCATAGTTTTCAAAGCTTAAAATCGAAACGGCATAATACGGCTGAGTAAACTGGATATCATATAGTGACAATCTTTCCAGACAGTCGTTCTTCTCAATCTCGCCATTCAAAAACCGCCACAAGGTATTATCCAATAGGGTGGACGGTTCCTGTGCCTGATTACCGCCCGACACGGCATTCATTTTCCGGCCTACATTTTGAACGGTCGTTAATAATTCTTCCTCATCCACTGGTTTGACTAAATAGTTTTCGATCCCTAATAACAGACCTTGCTTAATATACTCGAATTCTTGGTAACCAGTTAAAATAATACATTTCACCTTCGGCTGGATTTTTTTCGCTTCCTCAATTAAATCTAAACCGGACATTTCTCCCATTAATATGTCTGTAATAAGGAGGTCGACTGGATGTTCTTTAAGATAAGCAAGCGCCTCTTCCCCGCTCTCGGCACGCGACACAATTTCATACCCATAGTCCTCCCAATCCAGGAGGGCTTGAAGGCCGATCGTAATTAATGGCTCGTCATCCACAAGAAGCACCTTATACATGGCTGGTCCCTCTTACTGGAATAGAAAGTGTCACAATCGTTCCCTTATCATTGATACTTTTCACAGAAATACCGAATGTATCTCCATATTTCAGTTTTAAACGTTGATGGATATTTCTTAATCCAATGGAATCCATTTCATCTCCCTCTTCACAATTAAGATGCTGGACAATCATCGCAAGATCCTCCTCCGTTATCCCCTTACCATTATCCTCCACTGTGATTTCCAACATTTCCCCAAGCTGAGTGGCACGAATGTGCAACTCATTGTCCGTACGGTTTTTTCTAAAACCATGAACAAAATAATTTTCGATGATCGGCTGCAAAATGAGCTTTTGCACAGGTGTTTGCTCCACGTCACTAGGAATATGAATATCAACCTGTAGTTTGTTTGGGAATTTAAATTGCATTAATTTTAAATACTGATTGACATATTCAATTTCTGTATATAACGGCACCGTGTCTTTTGACTCTAACGAATAGCGGAATAGCTTAGATAAATGGAAAATCATTTTACTAGACGTTTTTGAACCCTCTACAACAGCCACCATCCGTATCGCCTCTAACGTATTAAATAAAAAATGAGGATCAATTTGGGCCTGAAGCGCTTTTAATTCCGCTTGCTGCTGCTTTAAATTTAACAGGTAAAATTGTTCAATATAATTATTCAATTCATCTAACATCGAATTGATATTAACAGCAATCCTGGATAATTCATCCTCATGCTTGGATTCCGGTATCCTGGCATCCAGATTTCCGTTCTCCACCTGCCGAATAATCGCAACAATCTTATTAATTCGCCTGGAATAATCTCGAGTAAACGAATAGGAAATTAAAATGGAAATACTGATGAAGAAGATAATGACCCCCCACATCGTTCCCCTGACAATTGTCAGCTTTTGCCACCCTCGATCGGGAATCACACTGATATACGAATAATCCCCCTGGTTCGCAATGGTACTGATATAAAAATGGTCATTTCGCCACTTTATTTTTTTCTCATTGGTTTCCGGCTTTATCTGTTTGATCATATCTAAGGGAACATCCCCCTTATTGACGGAATAAACAATTTCGCCTTCCGCATCCATGATAAAAAAGGAAGCAGGCACTCCATCACGCTTTTTGACCATTTTGTCTAGACGATTGGTAGAATAAAAAATAGTAATCTCACCGATTTTTTTCAAGGTCACAGGATTGTTAACGACAATCTTTTTGGTAAACGTATCTCTTAGCTGCCTGCTTCGTGGAATACCATGCCTGCCAAGATTAGGAATTTCTTCTGATAGATACAGGCTGCCTAAATGCCCGGAAGGATCGATGATGCTTTTATTCCATCGTAAATTTTGAAAAATGAGCAGGTATTCGACAGTTGGGGTCTCCAACGAACGCAGACTGATCGCATTAATATCGCTATCTTGACCGAAATAGGCATTGAAATACGTATCAATATTATTCGGTACAAAGGACTTGCCCTCCGAAAATTTGTCGAGACGGTATTCCAAATATTTCGCATACCCATTTTGAAGGGCAAAGGACATATCATCAATGACTTCCCCGTTCACATAGAAATCCCTTTTGGACCGATTAATATCTGCATCTTTAGCGGAAAAATAATCCTCCACCCGCTCCATCGTTCTGGTATTGACGTTCACTTCTTTTTGAACAATCACTTCCGAGTAATAGTTCGTAATCGTAACGATTAAAACAATGATGGTTAAAATAATAGTGATAGATGATGCCAAGAATAGTTTATTAAATATTCTTTGAGTAAAACGTCCTTTTCTTCTTAATCCCATTTTGATGTCCTCAAATGATACTTATTGTTTTTTCTAGTCTACCACCGGAAACTACGGTTTCAAATAAAATCAAGCTGAGATTTCCCACCCAGCTTGACTTTTTTGTGCTTATTTTTGCTTGCTCTTCCAATCGTCAAATTGCTTTTGAATTTCTTTTAAAACCTTGTCAATTCCAGCTTCTTTTAACTTCTTATTATATTTTGGCAAGTACTCTTCTGGGTCAACAGAACCTGTTGCCAATGCCGGATAGAATTCTTTTGATATATTCGTAATGGATGCAAGCTCAGATCTTACTGGATCGCTGTTAAAATGGAAACCATGGTGCTGTTTTAGCAGATTTGTTAAACTCTTCGAATTTAGCCCACTTATCTTTAGGGTCATTTTCATACAAATCCAAAACAAAGAAGTTTCCAAGTGAATAAGATGGAACATTATAACGATCGATACGTGCTGGAAGGTCTTTAATCGTTCCGTTGTCATTCTTTTCGTAATGTACGCCTTCTATCCCTTTGTCAACAAGGTTGCGAAGGTATGGGTCTGTGTTAAGCAGTGTAAGGAATTCCATTGCTTTCTCAGGATTCTTGGAAGTCGCTGAGATCGCCTGAATGGAACCGGATACAGAATCATTAATGGTAATCGGATCTTCCGCAGGAACAGAAACAACATCATACTTAGCCGAGCGAGACCATAATAAATCAGCATATGGCTGAGAATCACCCATGCGGACAAACCAGTTTTCTACATCCATTGGCCAGCTGTCTTTACTTGTCGCTGCATCTTCTTTAAGGAATCCAGCCTTATAATATTGATGCATAGTTTTATAGGTTTCCATAGTTAAATTAGATTCAAATTGGTTAATCACATGGTCTCGATCGCCTTCCATCGCAAAGGCAAATGGCATTTCATTATTAAAGATATAATCGTATGGCAGATAGGCTTTGAATGTTGCCATTGGCGTGACGCTAGGTTCATTCTCTTTAATCGTTTGCAGCATCGGTTCAAGATCTTCCAAGCTTTTTACTTTGGAAAGATCAAAGTGGTATTTGTCTACAAGACGTTTATTAAAGGTATAAACCGATTGTCTGGCAGCCTCTTTATTCGTAGGAACGCCATAAATTTTTCCATTGACCTTAATTCCTTCTAACAGGGCCGGGTTGAGAGCTGCTTTAAGCTCTTTTCCCTCTTTTTCTAACATACCGTCAATGTCCTTAAAGGCACCTTTTTGGGCATTTTGAACGTAAGAGGTCCCATTGGTAAAAATAATATCAAACGGTTCCCCTGAATTGATCATCACCTGTGATTTTTGATCCCAATCACCCCAGTCAATTTGCGTCATTTTCACTGTGGCATTGATTTTTTTCTTTGTGTACTTGTTGACTTCTGCAAAAACTTTTTCAGTATCTTTTTGCGGAGTTCCAATCGTGTACCAATTAATTTCATAAGGCTGTCCATCTTTACCGCCCTTTTCTGATGTGGAACTGTCTTTGCTTGTGCAGGCAGATAGAAGGGTTCCCGCTGCCAGTAGGGATGCGAGCATAATGCCTAACTTCTTTTTCTTCATTCCTCTTCTCCTCTTTCTGTTGATTATTCTTTAACGCCGCCAATCGTCAGTCCGCTAATAAAGTACTTTTGGAAGAACGGGTACGAGACTGCGATCGGTAAGGTGGCGATTACAACCATAGCCATTTTGGCTGATTCTTGTGGAATCGTATCAAATAAACTTGTCTGCATGATAGCGACATCCATATTTTTTCTCATAAATTCAAGATTTGCCTCAATTTTCATGAGTAAAGCTTGAAGCGGCACCAGATTAGGGTTATCAATATAAAGCAAGGCCGTAAACCAGTCATTCCAATAACCCAATGTACTGAACAAGGCAATGGTGGCAATTCCCGGTAAAGAAAGCGGGAAGATGATTTGGTAGAAGATTCTCCATTCACTTGCCCCATCGATTCTTGCCGATTCCAAAATCGATTCAGAAACAGATTTTAAGAAAAAGGTTCTCATAATGATAATATAAAACGCATTCATCGCAAGCGGCAGGATCAGTGCCCAAACGGAATTTTTCAAATGCAGGAACTGGGTGACCACGATGTAAGTCGGCACCAGTCCGCCACTGAAAAGCATCGTAAAGAATGCGAGAAATGTGAAAAATCTGCGATACTTAAATTGCGGTCTTGAAATCGCGTAGGCATAAAAGGTAATCATGAATACACTGATGATGGTACCGACAATGGTAATAAAAATCGTGACACCATAGGAGCGGAAAAAGGACTCCTTCATCCCCCAGAGATAATGATAAGCATCCAAGCTCCATTCCTTCGGGATCAATTGAAAACCGTTCCTGACGATACTTTCCTCACTTGTAAACGAAATGATAATGACATAGATAAAAGGAAAGATACACGTAAATGCAAGAATCCCAAGCAGCACACTAATAATAGCATTTGCAGCCGGATGCATATGTTGGGGGTTCCGATACTTCTTCC
The DNA here is from genome assembly GCF_023714155.1 of Neobacillus sp. MER 74. Taxonomy (NCBI): domain Bacteria; kingdom Bacillati; phylum Bacillota; class Bacilli; order Caryophanales; family Bacillaceae; genus Neobacillus; species Neobacillus sp. MER 74. The sequence goes on along the minus strand of NZ_JAMAUV010000014.1, from coordinate 35,518 downwards.
TAACAACCTTAGGCTTCCCCTCATTTATTTCTTCTACTGGTTTTGAAACAAGAAGCGTTGATTGGGTTTGTTCTAGTTTTGGCATATCAATAGCCGCCGGGCGACTTTTCCTCCCTTCTTAAAGAAATGAACATTAAAACAAGGCACTTTCCTCATCCACTTTCCGGACAATATAATTGGTAATGATCACGAGGATAAATCCAACAGCCGATTGGTATAGACCTGCAGCCGTACTCATGCCGATATCCCCCAGATTCATCAGCCCCCGGTATACGAAGGTATCAATGACATTGGTCACCCCATAGAGAGCTCCCGAATCTCTTGGCACTTGATAAAATAATCCGAAATCCGAGTTGAAAATCCGCCCAATATTCATGATGGTGAGGATAATCATTAATGGCTTAAGCATTGGCAGGGTAACATGTTTAATCTGCTTCCATTTTGAAGCACCATCAATCATCGCTGCCTCATAATACGTCCGGTCAATCCCGACGATGGAGGCTAAGTAAACGATACTGCCGTAACCAACGCCCTTCCACATGCTCATGAACACGAGAATCATTGGCCAATATTTCGATTCGCTATACCACGAGATTGGGTCGACATGGAACCAGCCCAGAATATGATTTAACAAACCGTGTTCCGTACTTAAGAAAGTGAAGACAAAATAACTGCCGATAACCCATGAAATAAAATGCGGGAACAAGATAGAAGTTTGGTAAACCTTCGACAGCCTCTTATTGATTAACTCACTGAGCAAGACAGCTGTTGCAACCGCCGTTATCAGCCCTAATACGATAAAAACAAGATTATAGAGGATGGTATTTCTGGTAATGATCCAGGCATCATTTGTACTGAATAAATATTTGAAGTTGTCAAAGCCCACCCATTCACTATTCATGACGCTGGCAAAAAATCCATCGGGATCAATTCGGAACTTTTTAAAGGCCAATACCTGTCCAAACATCGGCAAATACGAAAATAGGAGCAGCCAAATTGTTCCCGGTAACACCATAAGCAGCCAAACTCGATTTTTATAGAGATCGCTAAATATCCTTTTCATGTTTCTCCTCCCTCCAAGTGTTATGTAAGCACTTCCATACCTTTATTTTATAGGGAAAGGAGACCTAATTATAGTTGACTAATTTGGGATTAAGTGCAAAAATCTTAGAATTTAGTACAATCAGATGAAAGATCCTGGCAAAAGTAAAATAAGCGGAGTTTTTCCGGTTAAATGCAAAATGGAGCTCGTTTTGGGGGAAATAAGGGAAAGTTTTCCGCTTATGCAATGAAAAATCTCATATTGACACGTTTTTCGAATCAATAGGCGGAATTTCTCCGGCTATTTAAGCCTTTTTTAATCATAATTACGAATTAAGCGGAATTTTTCCGCCTATTTATCCACTCGGGTGATTAACCTGATTCCAAACCAATCGATAAGTGCGGGCGGACCCTCTGATTTCTCAGAAACCTTGATAAATAAAGAAAAGACGTATGCCAATTCATACGTCAATTCTTGTGTCTTTTAATAACGAAGCACCATTAACACAGCCTAATCCTATAAAACTCGAAAAGTCTTAATCTCATACGGTTTGATTTCAAACTCAATCGGCGATGCCGATGCCTCTCCAATAGGTTCTTCCATCAAATTGGTCTCTACCCATGAGTTGATGCCTGTGAGAATATCCAAAGAAATCTTGCCTCTGCGTCCTTCATATTCATGAAGGCGGATAATGATGCCGTTGCCATCATAGGCCGGCTTAATAGAATCAATCCAAACATGGTCTGAATCCATTTCGAGAAAAGACTCTTCCTTTGCCCATTTCCCTTCAGAAGCCACAACAGGATCGTTCAAATCCCACGCTGCCTCCACCGTTTTCGCTTTGCGCCAGTCCCCGATATGCGGGTAAAGCGAATAAACGAACGAATGGGTTCCCTGATCTGCTTGTGGATCAGGATGAATCGCTGATTTTAATAGAGTGATCCGCATGATGTGTTCTTTAATGTCGTAGCCATATTTTGAATCGTTCAGCAGGCTTACCCCATAGTCTGGTTCTGACAGGTCAGCCCACTGATGGCCGACCGTTTCGAATTTAGCCATATCCCAGCTCGTATTCCAATGAGTCGGGCGCTTCACATTTCCGTATTGAATATCATACGTGGCCTCGGTGGCGCGAATATCCACGGGGAAAGCCGCCTTCAGCAGTTTTCTCTTTTCATGCCAGTCCACCGTTGTTTCAAAATCAATGCGGCGGTCATTATGATAAAAGACAATCCGCTGGGAGATTTCAGAATGGTGATACGTCCACTTAGCCAGAATTGTAAATGTCAATTCCCCATTTTCCACGACTTCAAAACTGATTAAATCACGGATTTCTTCCATTTTTTCTTGATAAAAAAGATCGATATCCCAAGCATCATGGGCAAGCGGCTTATCTTCAAAAATTTGCAAGATATTCCCCTTTTGATTCTCAGCAAGAACCCCACGGCCTGCTTCCTTATCAAAGAGGGACGTCAGTTGACCAAATTCATTCCATTCAACCAAGTAATACGGGGTTTCCAATTTCCGATCCTGATAGTTGAAATTCGAATTCGTTTCCTGAACGGCTGCCGCCGGTTCAAAATATAACGTCTTCGCCCCAAAGGATGGAAGGGTGTCAACTTCAATCAACCAGCCATTATCCCGTTTTTGATGGGGTAAGATTTCTCCCTCGCTGTTTTTCCAAACACCTCCGGCAAAATCAGCAAACTGCTGGACCGCCACATTTTTCTTCCACTTAAGGTGGGTCGCATTAAATAGTACGACAGAGCGGTCATCCTGTTCGATTCCGTGCTCAATGATACGGGATTCCACATTGCGAACTAGCTCGTGCGCTTCCTTGTATTCCTCTTTGGCATCCTCATACACCTCATGGATAGAGGAGCCAGGAATAATATCATGGAATTGATTGCGCAAAATAATCTTCCAGCCGTTTTTCAGTTCGTCCGTTCCCAACCATTGGCCATTTTCAGAAAGCCATGAAGTCAGGAATTCAGCCCGTCGGTAGAAGAGCTCCAATTTCCGATTCATCTGCTTCATAAACGCCTGGCTGGTATACGTGCCCCGGTGGTACTCGAGGTACAGCTCGCCATCCCATTTATGGATATAGCCATCCGATTCGGCCACATTTTCGTGAAGCTTTTCAAAAAATTCTCCGGCTGTCGACGTTTTTACCTTCGGCATTCCCGGGAGCGCATCAAATCTGCGGCGCATTTCAAGCATATGCCGATTAACACCGCCGCCGCCATCACCATATCCATAAGATAGAAGCAAATCTTTGGATAAATCCTTATCACGATAACCCTTCCATGTGCCATTCACCGTTTTCGCGGTAATAAAGCCATTATACGTATAGAACCAAGAGTCCGGGGAATTCCATGGCTCCGGCGTCGTAATAAAATGCGTTAAAATCTCGGAACCATCGATTCCTTTCCAGTAAAAGGTATCATGCGGCATCCGGTTATACTGATTCCAGCTAATTTTCGTCGTCATCATGGTTTTAATGCCTGATTTGGTTAAAATCTGCGGCAGCGCCCAGCTGTAGCCGAACACATCCGGCAGCCATAAATATTCGCAATCGACGCCAAACTCTTCTTTAAAAAAATTCTTCCCGTGCAGGATTTGGCGGACAAGCGATTCGCCGCTCGGAATATTACAGTCCGACTCAAGCCACATCGCGCCGCCGGCTTCCCATTTACCTTCTGCCACTCGTTCCTTTATTTGAGCGTAAATCTCAGGATAATCTGTTTTGATATAGTCATAGAGCTGAGGCTGTGTTTGCAGAAATAAATATTCAGGGAATTGCTTCATTAAATGCAAGACCGTTGAAAAAGAACGAGCCGACTTCTCCCGTGTATTTTTTAACCGCCAAAGCCAAGCCACATCAATATGGGTATGGCCGACAGTATGAATGGTGATGTCTGAAGTTTTGGTAAAGGACTGAATCGCCTCCGTCAGGCTTTCCTCCGCCCCATAACAGGACTGATAAAATTCAGGGCTGCCGGGCTCGGTCCAATTAATGAACTGAAGCGCGTCCGAAATCAACTTTTTCAAAACCGTATAAGCGGATTCTGTTTCACTTGTTTCCTTTAATACTTCATACGCGGCTAAAAGCGTGTAATAGAGATGATCTACCCGGCGATCCAGCCAGCCAATCGCGGCCATTTGCAGTTTAAATTCATTTTCTATCGGAACTCCTCCACCCTCAAGTCCTGACCAGAGCCTGAAATCCAAACGCATCGGCCCCTTGGCCGTTTCGTCATCGAAGAGCACTTCCTCATGATTGGAATCGACACCCTGATAGGGTTTACGATTGACAAATAAAAGCGACTCAAAGCCTGAATTATTGCCCCCGCCCGTTTTTCCAAACGAGAACAGACCGACAATTTGCTGATCAGCATTGGACAAATGAGTATCGATCTCAGCATGAAGCCAAATATAGCGATCGCGGCCTTTCCAGTAGTCGCCGATATTCATCACCTTTTGTTCATCATACACAGCAGGTGGATAGGCACCAATCGAACCATCATCCTCCTGGGTGAAAAATGAGTTGATCACCGTCATATCCCGGTACCGGTAACCCTCTAACTCCCTGATGCGCTCTTCAAATTTTCTTTCTGTTAAGAACATGCTTTCACCTCGTTATCACTAGTTTTTATAATGAAAAGTTGCCAGCCGTGACGATCCGATGATAGACATTACCGCCTACCAGCCCCTCCACGATTTCCCATGGCCCATCATGGCGCAGCCGTTTTTCTTCCAATTCCTCGATCCGGGGAATCCTGCCCTCAAGCCACTCCTGAATCCGGTATTTGACGGAATCCATCCGGGTCATCACACCCCCATAACGAATATCGATCACTTCCCAGCCAAATGGCTTGTACGCTGAAAACCAGACGTTTCGGTGCTTTTGCCTTAATAGGTCCACATTCACTTGGATTCGATTCAAAATCACAAGAATGGATTTCATTTGTTCAAAATCGTTGTTCTGATACGCAGCTAGGATCTTGAGGCCGATTTCCGCTTTGTCAGCCAGCACCCTTGCCAGCTGTTCATAAAAATCAAACAGAGCTTCCCAGGCTGGATTTTCTCGTTTAGCTTTTTCAAGCACGGGTACCAGCTGCTGATAGTGCTCCCCTAAAGAAAGGCCGCGGACATTCTCATCATATAAGCCTATTAAACTATCTTGGTATAAGAGCACTTTCGAGGTCATCGAGGTATTCATGTTATCTTCCATGACACCCGGTGTTTCATCTAATAATTTCAAATTCATAAGATCGGCAAAATGCCCCTCACCGCAAAATTCAAAACGCTCGGCCACCTTTTCAATAGACACGTCCTTTTGGTAAGTGTGCTCGGCAAATAATTGCAAGATCGGGTAGGCTGTTGCAAACGGCGTTTCGGCCCCGTTATCCCCCCACAAGGTGACAAAGATTTCGCCGATCCCTTCCTGTTTACAGGCGGCCAGTCCCGCCACCGTGGTCGCAATCGCCTTGCCATAGTTCGGCACCAGTCCATTCCATGTCCAAGCCCCGCCGGCAAAAATCGGCGTGGAGCCGAGCAGCTTATGGTGTTGAAAATCTCGTTCGTATACTTCTTGTTCTTTCCGGTAATAGTTCCAATAAACAAGCTCCACATCCGGAATCCCTTCAAGAATCTCTTGGCGGATGCGGCCGTTTTCATCCTTATAAGGGCTGTTTTCGGCAAACAGCGGGAAGTACATATCGCTCCAAATCATCGGTTTCAGACCCAGCTTATCGGTAATAGCGATGACCTTTTGCAAATGCCTATTCATGAGATCAATATGCTTTTCATAGCCATGCTTCTCCAAATATTTTCCTAGGCCCAGCTGAAACGTCTCGTCCATCCCAATATGAATCCGTTTGGTTCGAAATGGCCCGGAAGCCGCTTTTAGACAGCTCTCTAAAAACTCATACGTTTGGGGCTCATCCACGAGTAAGATATCATCGGTGTCTCTGAAGCCTGAGGCATAATTCCATTTCAGAGCTTCCCGCAAGTGGCCCAAGGTTTGAATGCAAGGGATCATGTCAATTCCGAGTTTCGCGGCATATTCATCACAAGCTTTGAGCTCCTCAAATGTATATCTTCCGCGCATATATCCAAAATAAGGATATTCCTTGACCTCGTACGTATCCTCCGTATAAAGCATCAGGGTGTCTAATCCCATGACGGCCATGTGCTGCAGAAGCTTTTCTACGTCCGCAACGGTGGGAACCGCATTTCTTGACGCATCCAGCATCACGCCGCTCATGTTGAACTGGGGATTCTCGGTGATATCGAATTCATTGTTTTTTTGAAAATTCTCCAGCCACAAGCCAAGCGCCCGGAAAAAATGAATCGGCTTTTCGAATGAAATTTCTCCGTGGCCGTTTTTATTCACAACCCTTAACGGTCCTTGCTGATGTTTGACTTGTATTGGGTATCCATCAGTAGAGAGTTGAATCTTTAATCGTTTAGAAACAAGCTCGAGACCATCCGTGACAGCAGATATGTCCCCCTTGAAGTACAGTTCCACTTGTATTTCCCCTTTTTTCTTTGTTTTTAACTACAAACTGCGAAATAAAAGCACCAGAAAAACTAGTTTGATAGTTTTATCAGCGAATTTTTATGGTTTATCGGCGAATTTTTGGATTTTATCAGCGAATCCGGCGCTTTTATCAGCGAATTTCACACGTTTATCAGCGAATCGGAAATCGCCGCGGCGCCATTTACCTTTAACAGACCCGTTCTAAACGAGCAAACCGGTTAAGACAAACCTTCATCATCCAATAAGCAGGAGCCACCGCAGAAATAAACGGGATGAGGCCGGGAACCTGATTGATCAGGTAACCAATCACAAAAAAACCAGCGCCAATCCAGATGATGGAAGGCAGCCCTGTTAAGGTGACGAGAAAGGACTGTTTGATGTATTCCCGACTTGAAAGTTCATAATGGACATAGACGGCAAAGAAATGGCCGGCTGCCAATAGTAAGATGATCAACAGGATGTACAGGATCACCGACAGGAAGCTGGCAAACACACCCGACATAAAGGTCTCTGTAATCCTGATATCAATAAAAAGAAAAAGGCCGATGCTGTAAAAAACAAGGCCTATTCCGTTGCTTCTTTTCCATTCTTTAAAATACACCTGCTTAAACGTCTTCCAAACAGGTACATCGGTATCTTTTCTCAGCCATTTACGGACAATCGTAAACAGGGCAACCGTTGCCGGGAAAAAGCCAAATACCCCGAGTCCCAAGGCGGTAAAGGCAATCCAGCAAATATTTGCTGTGATCACCCTCCATATCCATTCACAAACAACAATCATCCATGAACCACTTTTCATACGGCACCACCCTTTCCAATAAAACTAGTTATTTTTCATTAAATGATGATAAAGCGGACTTCCTTTGACAGCTTTACCGGTTAAACTCAGCACAAATTCACTGAACATCGTGTTGGCCCACGCGAACCAATCTCTTGTAAATTCCTCCGGACAATCGGCTTTAAAGCCTTCGTGCATAAAATTCGTCCCGCCATCGGTGTTTTTAAAATAAGCCAAAATTTGCTGTTTTTCCGCATCACTTACCGAGGTCATCCCCTGGATGGCAAGAGCAATATGCCAAATATAGTGATCCGGTGTATGCGGGCTGCCGATGCCGTTAGCATATTTACCCTCGTAAAAATAAGGATTATCCCTGCTCAAAAGGAATTCTCTTGTATTGAGATAGGTCGCATCCTCAAATGACTGATACCCTAAGTACGGCGCCGCAAGCAAACTTGGCACATTGGCGTCATCCATTAAGTTAACGCGGCCTTCCCCATCGGTTTCATAGACATACATCTCTCCGTAGATCGGATGATCCAATGTCGCATATTGTTCAATTCCCTGCCTGATTTCCTCCCGAAGCTTTAAGCAATCTTCTTTTAAGGAAGAATCCTGTAACACCATCTCACACATTTCCGCCGCATACCCTAACACGACCACAGCAAACATATTCGCCGGGACCAGGTATCCGTATGTGCAGGCATCATCACTTGGGCGGAAGGCGCTCCAGGTCATTCCGGTCGGAACCACACGCCCTCCCTTTCCTTCACGGGTCAAGGTATCGGACTGGCGCACATCGGCCCGTTCAAACCGGTAAGGAGACTTATTTTCATGATCCTGCTCCGTTCTCCAAACATGAATGATTGTCTCCAATACCGTTTGGAACGTTTCTTTTATATAAGCCGTACGGCCGGTTGACTTCCAAAACAGATAAGCGAGCTGGATTGGATAACATAAGGAATCAATTTCGTATTTACGTTCCCAAATATGGGGAGTCATGTCGGTAAGGTCGGTTTGATGCCCTCTGCCATTTTCCGTTTCGTTAAACGCATTGGCATAAGGGTCATGCAGGATAAAGGCGAATTGCTGGCGAATCACCCCTTCGAGTAATTCGGACAGCTCTTCATCCTCCTCTGCAGCAATCAAATAGGGGCGCACTTGTGCTGCAGAGTCTCTTAACCACATCGCTGGAATGTCGCCGGTGACGACAAAGGTTTTTCCGTCTTCCAGCTTTTTCAGCGTCGTGGTATACGTATTAACAAAGCATTGCTCGAACATATCGTGTAATTTTTGATCCCCAGGAAAGCATTCCTTCACATGTTGGATCAGTTTTTGCATCGATTCTGGAATTACTGCTGTCATTTTTCCCTCTCCTATCGTTTATGTTGAAAACCTAGTGTAATAATTTCATAGCCTCTGACTTCATACTGCTCGCTAGAATCATTGGTTTGTTCTTCAAGGACCGTACTCTTGTAAGATGTACAATCCGTCGGGGCGGGAATGGATGCCGTAAGACTTTTACTAGTCGGCGCCGGATTGAACCAGCGAATCATCACGTCATCACATTCTTCCGCCACTTTCATCGATGACCATGCAAGGCCCTCGGACTCCCAGTTCACAAACTGATGGTCAGCTGGCAAGGTCCCTTCATGGGCGCTGGTCTGAATAACCTGAAGGGGAACTTTATATTGATACGCCTCTACAAAGGCTTTGGACGCAATCACATCTTTTTCATGCATGAGCACTTGCCACTCGGCTGTTTGCACCCCGATGCACTGGGCCTCCGGTGTCGGGAAGTAGCCCCAGTCACCAAGCTCGGCAACCGAACGAAGGACGGTAAGGGCAATCGTTCCATCCGCTGGCAGGATTTCATATTCCTGAAGGCCGTCTGTGGCCACGGTTAAGCCCATTTCGTCACCGTTAATGCTGGCGAAGCGCTGCTGGTGATGACAGAAGCTTGGATTTTCCCATTCCTTTTCCGGTGTATTCGGGCGGGTCACAACCTCAAAAATACTGTCGGCCTGGTGTGTTTCCGTCTGCAAACCTGTCGGGAAAAGGACTCGCAGGCGGTGGTCGGTTGCTTGATTGTCCATGGTCAACTTGAAAGCCGGCCCCTTCATTCCCTTTTCGAGAGTCACAACGGTACTTAGTGTAATGGTCGTCGTTTCGTCCGATCTGCCTGCTTCCCTTTCCTTATGCCAAATCAAGCGGTTCCGTTCAATCGCTAATCGGTCGTCTGCTGAAACCGGAATCGTTAAGGTATGCGTAAATTCAAGCTCGGTTCGAAGCGGTGATTTTTCAAGGATATGGAATACGGCCGGCACATCCTTTGTCGTCATCGGCTCCTGTCCTTTTGCTTCCTTGAACATATATTCATTGCCGACATCCCCTGTGTCCTCGTAAATACCGAGACGATGGAAGGTCCTGCCGGTTGCTTTATTCGTTAAATCATAGGTGCCATCCTCATGAAACAGGAGGTGAACATACTCATTTTCCATCTCCATGCCGCCATCCGCCGATTGTTCTGGACGTTCTCCGGCCGACTGTTCCTCCGGAATAAGATAGAAGGTCTTGTAGCCGAATGCCGGGATATTTTCTGCAAAGAAGGAAACCTTAGCCCGCTTGGCAAAAAACGGCTGGCGGAACTTGTCATCCGGTAAATCATAGCCAAACTCCACCACCGGGCTTTCGAGCTGACTTTCGATGGTCTTGCCCGCTTGATCGACCAGCTTGTAGGCCGGCAATTCTTTATCCTGTAAATAGATTGGAATGTCTTCAAAATGCATTTGTGAAAAATACACCTTTTCCAGATCCACTGTTTTTGTGACGACTTCTTCCTTGTTCCAGCCCGTTGTATTCAAGACAACAAGGGGAATTCCGCCCTCTGGTGCGCCCGAGGTATCAATTTTTCCGGCAAGCTCTGCCGCCTGCTCCGATACAAACACCTCGCCCATTTGCGAAACTGTTTCAAAGCGGGTCTCCATTTCGCGGTGCACTTCATCCACGCTGCAGCCGCAAATGCTGTCATGCGGGTGATTTTTCATCAAGGATTTCCACATGAAGCGGAGATATTCCCTTGGGTAGATCCCGCCTGCTAAAAAGCCCATGCTCGCGAGCGGCTCGGCGATTTTTTCCAAAAGGGTTTGACAGTGGTTGTTCCATTGCTTCAAATAAATCCGGCTGGAAGCGGTATTAACAAGCGTCGACCAGCCATCGGTCCGCTGATTGCGCAATTCGCCTTCAATGACCTGCAGCTTCTCAGGAAGTGCTTCTTTTAACGCCTCTGTATATTCATCAAAACTGGAATGCTTAAAAGTGTAATCAGGATATAAACTGGCTGCCGTTTCAATCGCCTGCGGAATCGTTTTTTGCAGCGGCTGGTGGTCGCATCCATTCATAAACAATAATTGATTGGTGGACGCATACTTTTCAGCATCGCGGAGTTTTACATCCCAAAATTTCTTCGCTTCCGCTTCGTCCACCGGGATTTCATTTCCGTTCGAGTACCAATTGGCAAAAAGAATACCTAATACGTTCGAGCCGTCCGGTGCTTTCCAGATCATCTCGGAATAAGGGGATTCATAATCAGGAGAATCTGACACCGTGTTATTAAAGCCGGTCGGTTTGACGCCCCTTCCGAAGGCTGCCGTATCAATCCCCGCTTGCTTTAAAAGCTGGGGCGCCTGCCCATATATGCCAAACGTGTCAGGAAAGTAGCCAATCTTTGAGACATGCCCATAGGCTTTGCTATCATGTAAACCGATTTGCAGGTTCCGGACATTGGCTTCAGAGCTTGTTAAAAAAGCATCCTGGAGCACATACCATGGTCCGATATGCAGCTTTTTCTGTTCGATTAATTGTTTGACAATCTCCCGGTTTTCCGGATGAACGGCAAAATAATCCTCCAAAAGAACCGTCTGGCCATCGAGATGGAACGATTGAAAATTATTTCCTTCATTTTGGAACTGGTCGATCAGCTCATTCATCAGCTTGATAAAATAGTAACGGTGCTGTTCAAAAGGCAAGTACCATTCCCTGTCCCAATGGGAATGGGAGATAATATGTGCAGTTTTTTTCATTGAATCCTACCCGCTTTCCTTTATTTCAGTTTTACGAAAACGCTATCATTTTCTTTGATTTCATTTTAACAAGCTAGGATTTTCGAGCAATAGATTACTAGTAAGTCCTATGGATTTTACAGTGTATCTAAAAATAGTTCATGAAAAATGGGGGCAGACTTCATTGCATTCTCTGCAATGAGGTCTGCCCCCTTCTCTTATTTAATTTCCATTAGTAAAGTCCTTTTTTAATTCCTCCATCCGATCCAGTAACTGCACCAAACGGTCATAGTTTGAAACTTGTTTTCTTAAGGTTGGATGAAGCTTGTTGTAGGCCACTTTGCAGTCGTTGACACGATGCTTATCAGCTAACGTCAATTGATCCACGTCAGGAAGAGCATTGATTTGTTGAATGACTTCGGTTACCTTTTCATCCAAGTAAGCCGCACTATACCTCAGGCTTTCTCTTTCATCCACCTGCTGGACGGTATAATAGATTCTTCCGGCCTCAGAACCGAAATCCAACGGTTCAATGGCGATGGTTCCGTCTTGGTCGGCCGTCTTTTCTGCCAGAATATCCTTGGCATCCAAGGACTTATATAATCGAACGGTTTGACCTTTTTTCACTCTTTCAATCGTTACTTTATCCTGGGCTCCAGCGTTGTTTTCCGCCTTTACAAAATGCATCATCACGTTTTCTGTTCTCGGCAATGCAGCACTTTCAAACATTTGCCAATCATAGATACGGATTGCTCCCCATGGGGAAGTACCACTGTTATAAATCTGTAGCTTGAATTCCCTTGCCGTAACCGGCTGATCGAGCACTATATCTGTCACGGCTTTCGTATTACCAGTAATCCGTTTGGCGCTGACCCATTCGCCGGTTTGATTTTTATAAAGCAGTTCAAAATCCACCGTGTTCATGTTATTGGCTTCCCCGCCATATTCCGCATGCTCTACACGCCAGCGGCGGATCGTTTTCTCCTCGCCAATATCAATCGTCATATAACCGGTTTTCATATTGGTTGCGCACCACTTACTGTTTGCGAGGGCTGTTCCGTCCAGTGCTTTAGAGGCAGGTTCTGCCGCATTTTCCGCGGAGACAGATGTAACCTTAGCCTTTAATGCCACATTCGGAGAAGTAGGGTTTTTCTCGATCTCGGTTGCATCCGTCCCCATTCCCCAGTCAAAAGAAACTGTGGCGGCTTGACCGCGTACATGATCTTGATTGACCGGCACCACTTTCAGTTTCGTGATGTTATCAGCCGAAGCATTTTCTATGGTTCTCGTAATATTTGGCGTATAGAAATAGTTATTCGGCGTTACGCCTAGTAAGGTTTCCACGCCATCAGCATTCTCCTGGTAAACCTCATAATGCAAGACATTCTTCTGCTCGGACCAGCTTAGGCGGGCTTCCGCCTCAAAGGCTGTTTCCGGCATTTTTTCTAAAATTTTCACATCCGCAGGTTTCGTCAGCACGGCTGCTGAAGCATCATAGACGGACAGCTCGCCTAAATGAATCGAGTAGTTTTCTATTTTTTGAGCGTTATTGACTTTCAGACTTAACGCATAGGCTGTTTTCCCAACATCTTTTCCAAGATCAACAACCGCTGTCTGCCAGCCATCACCCGACTTAGGCAGCGGATAATACTTCATGTTATTTTGTGCATAGTCTTCACTATAGGCCACACCCAATGACACATCGGCTCCCCATTGGTTTTGATAAACAACACGGACCTTCGTTTTGTCCGTAACTGGAAGCTTGGAGCTGTACAGCATCGTGTCATTGACCGAACCTGCTTCAAGTGCACCGCTAAATTTCAGCGAATTTCCTCCGTTATAGGCTTTATCAAAATCATAGGAAACCTTGATTTTACTGCCTTCCCCTCGGATCCACCAGCGCCACGTCGGCATGATATCCTGGATGGAGCGGTTATTCCACTCAAGGCCGCTGGCGATTTTTCCGTTCACAAAGTATTGTTCTCCGTGGCCGCTGTTAAAGTTTGTGGTAAACGGCTTGGATTGGATGACAGATGCATCCGTGACAAAACGTGCCATCCCTTTCCAAGCAGCTGAATCATCGGCAAGGGTAGGATCGCCCTGTGGTCCTGTCCATAAATTCGTTTCTTTTTCATGGAAGTCCGCCGGATCAGCCGCTAACCCCATGGTCGAGTTTGGCGCATAAAGGGCAATCGACACTTTTGGCTGTTTCTTTTCATCCAACAGTGCATCGGTATTAATTTTAGTATTATAAGAATTCTGTTGAATTTCAAAACCCGCATAGGCATCAAATGGGCTGCGGTTATGGCCTTGCATCGTCTCTACGGTCGTGTTAATCTTACTGGTTGTCCAGTTATAGTTTAAGAAGAACTCATCAACAGCATATTCTCCATCTTCTGCCGGCTTCACATACATGTCATTTTTGCTGTTGATGGAATCCTGATAGTTGATGGCTCCCGAATTGTCCTGCGCGTCATACCAGCTGACATTCAGGTCGGAATTCCGTTTAATATAGCGCATCATTTCATTCATGCGTTCAGCCGTGGCCTTGCTGACACCAGACGTTTCCTGATTGAAAAAATAGCCATCAAAACCATAGTATTCTGCTACCTCCATCATCTTGTCGGCAACAGGGAAACTGCCATCCTGTTTCTGCTGTGTGAACTTTTCGATTTCGGCGACTCCCTCAGCGGAACTGCCCCATGGGAAACCAAGCGTAGCATAAACAGGCACCCCATTCCGGTGGGCGGCATCGACGATATCCGGTGTCGGGATGGCAAAAATTCCTTCATTGGTTCCTGACCAGTAAATATAGGAATCTAGTAATTGCCAGTTGTCGAACGCATATACATTAAAATCATTGCCTCCGACGGAGCTGGCCTCATCATGATTCCAGTTCGTAATTGCCGCGGAGGTGATGCCAGCCTTTGGATTGGCCAGCGGATTCACCTGGGACCCTTTAAAGCGGTTTTTGTTTAACGGCACGCTGGCCCGGTTTATTTCGGCATCCGGGTCGTTTTCAGGCGACCAGTTCAAAAGGGTTTCCACCCTGAAGGCCGGTGCCAGCGGTTTTAGACTGAGCCTGTCCGCATAATTTTCATTGACAATGTCCGTCCCGTCTCCATTAACGGCGGCGTTTGCCCCGGGGGCATCCAGTGAACCGAGTAACATGACAGCAGCCGATACAGATAAAATGCGGCCGAACAACTTGCTTCTATTTCTCTTCATCTTGCTCCTCCTCTTCATTAAGCCTCGGGGATGGTTCTCATGGCTTTCTCCCAAGGTTCACCTGGAAAAAGCCAGCGGAACCGTCCCACGGGGCATGGTTATGGATTCAAAAATCCATGGGCTTCAAATTCAAATATCCTCGCAGCCGTATCGCCGCCTTGGGTTGGTTTGTCCACCCACAAACGGACAAAGCGTGCGTTTGTTAACGCGATGCTGTGTTCTGAAACCGCCGCCGTATTATCGGTCACCTTGACAGCTTCAGTCCAATCGACTCCATCCGTGCTTACTTCAATCCTAAAGGCCTGGGTGTTGAAGGCTTGCGGTTCCCCGCCCGCTTGGGCATGGTGAATGACAAACTTGGAAAGGGCAAACTGGTCGCCCAGATCCACCTGCAGCCAATGAGGAGCATTCCCCAATGCGCACCATTTACTGTTGTCCTTGCCATCGAACGCATACTTCGCAGCTTCACTCGGAGCACATTGCCCGCTGGCAATCGCGGTCTTATTCAACGCCACATTTTTAATGTCCTTGGCTGCTTCAGAAATGGTAATCATCGCTTCTTTTGTCAGGACACTTTCACCCTCGCTGTTTTTCGCAATCAGGGTAACCGTGTAGACGCCTTCTTTTTCATAAGTGACGACCGGATTTTCCTCCTTACTTATTGCTGGCGTTCCACCTTCAAAATGCCATTCCACTTCTTCAGTTACTTCGGATGAACGATTAAGAAAATGAATCTCCTGCCCCGGAGCCGCTACCGTTTGATCGGCACCGAAATCGGCTTCCGGCTTTGGATAGGACGGCCAATCGAACGTAACCTCCGTCGGCTCGCTTCGTTTAAATTCTTTGTTCACCGCAACAATTTCCAACGTGGTGCTGCTTTCCTTCCCGCTTCTCTTCAGATTGGATAAGTAATACACCTTGTTAGGGGTAGCACCAACAAACTCTTTTTCATTGTTTGGCAGCTTGCGATAAATTTCATAGTGGCTCACATCGGAATCAGACGGCTTCCATGCAAGTGGGATGTCCGCGTAGATTCCTTTCTTAAACTCGATGTTATTTACCTTTGCATCGTTCGGAGCAAGGATGGAATGGTGCTTTTCCTGTTTGTTATAAACCTTGATTTCTCCGATATGGGTCGTAAAATCTTTCACATCCTGGTCACTTTCAACCAAAAGCGAAATGGCTGCAATGTTTTTACCGCTGTATTTTTTTAGTTTGAATGAATCCGTCGTCCACGGGTGATCCGTTCGTTTTTTCACATCAAAAAACACAAATTGGTCGGGCTTGTCTGTATAGCTGACTCCCAGTTTCATGTTTGGCTTTTTCAAATCTGTTTTGTATGTCAGCGAGATTTCCGTATCCTTTTGGATTGGCAGATTGGTTTTATAAAGCTTGATATGTGTTGGGTTGTCCTCCTCGATCGTTCCTGAAAGCTTCAACGAGCTGCCGCCGTAATAGGCTGTATCCCAATCGAAATCGACGTTAACAGCCTGGCCGCCCTCTTTCAGCCAGCGCCAGGTCGGAAGGAGATCCTGGAGACTGCGGTTATTCCAGGACTGATTACTTACCGTCGTTCCATCTGCAGCGAAAAACTTGCCGCTTCCTGTATTAAAGTGCGTCACAAAAGGAAGCTCCTCGATCGCGGTTTTAGCGGTAAAGTAGTGGGCCATCCCTTTCCATACCCCGTTATTACTTGTAGCTGCAGGGTTTTTAGACTTTCCAACCCAGAATTCATTTTCCTTCTGATAAAACTCTTCCATGGTCTCAGCCGTTTTAAAGGCCCAGTCCGGGCGATAAATACCTAATGAGGTTAATGGCGCTTTCCCCTCAGGGAAAATCCCATCCCAAGGAACGTTCGTGCTTGTCCCATTTGCTTCCACATCAATCCCGGTAAACAAATCATACGGGCTTCTGCCAATTTCCTGAGCTTTATTAACAGAAGACTGCTGGTTGCGCCACCAGAAGTTTAAAAACATACTATCAGAAACGCGTGTCTCCCCATCCTGCAGGAAGCTGCTGTTTTGATCGGTCAACGCATTTTGCCAGCTAACCCTTCCGTCCTTCGTCATCGAATCGTACCACATGATATGCATGCCTTCACTCTTATGCTGCTGAAGATAGATGAGGAAATCCTTCATTTTTTGAGCGGTCTTGGCATCTCCGCCTTCTGTTTCCTGATTAATAAACCAGCCGTCAAATCCGTAATAGCGTGCCGCTTCAAGCAGCTTGTCCGCTGCAGGGAAGGAGCCATCCTCTCGTTGCGTCAACATTTGGTTCAGCCACGCAATCTTTCCGCCATAGACGGTCGGAGGGAAGAAAACGTTTCCCAAAATCGGCACGCCGTTTTTATGGGCAGCGTCAATAACGTCAGCACTTGGCGGCACGATAATCCCTTCGCCGGAAGAACCTGCCCAATACACCATGATGTCGACGTATTGCCAATAACTGAACGTATTCGCCAAAAATTCCTTCCCGCCTTGGGAAGGTACACCACTCGTTGTGGGATTGAGTGCAGACAAAGCGACTACCTTTGCATCTGACTGGGCATGGTCATTAACTTTGTATAACACGTCCCGTTTGCCCAATGGAACTTGGCTGCGGTTAAACACAGCATCCGGATCGTTCTCCGGCGTCCAATTCAATAATTGCTCGGGATACCAATAAGATGATTCCGGCTGTTTGGCATAGCTTGTGTTAGGTGATACCCCCGCCACAAAGATGCCCAAAAAGAAAACCAGCCACAAAGAACCCCTTTTCACGTTTTTCACTGTTTCTCCTCGCTCTCTATCTATTTTTTATATTGAAGCTTATGTAAGCTTGCTTCCTCTTTCCCTGAATGGGACGATAGAATGATAGCGCTGTCAAAATTGCCTTCGATGATGTCTTTTCCGTCAGTCATTCCCATTTGACCCTTTTTTCCACATCTTATTCTGAGCAGATAGCTCCGTCAACGAATGCACAAAATGTGGTTTAGTTTTTCCATTATCTCTAAGGTTTTTCCATTAAAAACACCCATGATGTGAGTGACTGGAAATGACAAGCAGCTGAATCAATATTTGTATAAAAATACCATTAATAATATCGCTAATGTTCCCCATCCTATAGAGGAGAAATATAAATTGGAGGTATTTTCATGGCACAATTAAGAGATATTATGACATCGGATATTGTTACAGTTAACGAAACGCAGACCGTACAGGAAGCTGCAGCGTTAATGAGCGAATATAATATCGGAGCTATTCCAGTAGTAAATAACAGCAGACAAATAGTTGGAATTGTAACGGATCGGGATATCACCCTTCGTACGACAGCACAGGGAGAAAATGCACAAACACAAGTGTCTCAAGTCATGACTGCACAGCAAATCGTACAAGGTACACCTGATATGGATGTTCATCAAGCAGCAGATTTGATGGCACAGCAGCAAATTCGCCGATTGCCGGTAATTGAAAATGGGCAAATAGTGGGAATGGTTGCTTTAGGGGATCTTGCAGTACAAAATCAATATGCAAATGAGGCAGAACAGGCATTACAAAGTATTTCAACTCCTTCCGCACCTCAACAATAGTCAGGGGTTCCTTTTAATTAGCACAGACTCATACCTTGATGGCTGCGTATCAGGGGATCATACCAGACGCATTAAAACCATGCTGGACAACAGCATGGTTTTTGATAGTTGATCAGACTAGAACATTTTTCAACCCATTCAAAAAAGAGGATTACCACTCAGCTACGCTGCCATCACGATGGCGCCATACTGGATTTTGCCATTGGTGACCTTCTTTTGCCATTTTCCGAACAAACTCTTCATTCACTTCAATACCAAGACCTGGTCCTTGTGGAATTTTCACATAACCGTTTTCATAATCAAAGACAGTTGGATCCTTTAGATAGTCTAATAAATCACTGCCTTGGTTATAGTGAATTCCCAAGCTTTGTTCTTGGATAAACGCATTATGTGCAGTCGCATCTACTTGTAAGCATGCAGCTAAAGCGATGGGTCCTAATGGACAATGCGGAGCAGCGGCAACATCATACGCCTCAGCCATGCTAATAATTTTTTTACATTCGGTAATACCGCCTGCATGGGATAAGTCAGGTTGGATAATATCTACGTATCCACCTTGTAATAACGGTTTAAAATCCCATCTTGAGAACATACGCTCACCAGTTGCAATCGGAATCGAAGTTAACGAAGCAATTTCCTTTAGTGCCTCATTATTCTCTGGCAAGACTGGTTCTTCAATAAACATAGGATTAAATTCTTCAAGGGCTCTAGCCAATACTTTTGCCATTGGTTTATGTACACGGCCATGAAAATCAATACCAATTCCAATATTTCTTCCAACGGCATCACGAACAGCTGCCACGTTTTCTAGTAATCTATCAACCTTGTCATAGGAATCAATGTATTGTAATTCTTCGGTTCCATTCATTTTAACCGCTTGGAACCCTCTTTCTACACATTCCTTCGCAGCTCGGGCTGTATCACTTGGGCGATCTCCGCCAATCCATGAATACACCTTGATCGAATCACGGCACGCTCCTCCTAGTAACTGGTAAACTGGTGCATTGAAATATTTACCTTTGATATCCCAGAGAGCTTGGTCAATACCAGCAATAGCACTCATTAAAATAGCGCCACCTCGGTAAAAGGCACCTCGGTACATAACATTCCAATGATCTTCAATTCTTAAAGGATCTTTACCTACTAAATAAGTCATCATCTCATCAACTGCAGCTTTTACTGTTGCCGCTTTACCCTCGATGACCGGCTCTCCCCAACCAACAATACCTTCATCTGTCTCAATTTTTAAGAATAACCAGCGTGGTTGGACTGTGAATAATTCATAACCTGTTATTTTCATAATGAACACTCTCCATTTAATAGTAGTATTAGTTATTGGCTGCTAATGTAAATTGCTTTGCTTTTTCAGATAAACGCATTAAATACTCCTCTGTTATTTCCTCTTTTGTATTCACAAGAGAACTGCCAATTCCGAGGCCTGCAGCACCGGCAGCAAGATAGTCCTTCATATTATTTAAGCCCACACCGCCTGTTGGCAATAAAGGAATTTGCGGCAGTGGTCCCCTAATATCCTTGATAAACTGCGGACCTAAAGTCGTTGCCGGAAAAACTTTAATAATATCCCCGCCTTGTTCATAACCCTCCAAAATTTCAGTCGGAGTGTATGCGGCAGGAATACTCACCGCACCATATCTTTTTGTCATCCGAATCGTTTCAGGCTTCATCGTCGGAGATAGAATAAATTGCGCACCTGCAAGAAGGGCACTGCGAGCAGATTCTGGATCCAAAACAGTTCCTGCACCTACGGCCATTTCTTTACCAAATTTATCAGCAACCATCTCAATGGCAGATAGCGCTTTCGGGGAATTCATCGTGATTTCAACGACTCGTATCCCCCCTTCATATAAAGATCGAACAATGTTTAATGTATCCTCAGGGTGTGCTCCGCGTATAATAGCGATTAATTTGTGATCTAAGATCTTTTGCAATGTACTCATTAGACATTCCCTTCCTTTTTAAAAACTAACGATTAACTTCGTCCCTTACGTTTGACTGAGTAAATTTCTCCAATTCACTCCTGTCCGGTAGTCCTTCTATATCACCGTTTATGGTAGCAACCATAGCACCAATCGCGCAGCCTCGTTTCACGGCATCTCCAATAGATAGGCCATCGAGAAATCCAGAAAGTACTCCTGCAGCAAAACCATCTCCTGCTCCGACTGGATCGACTACGTTACTAACTGTAAAACTATCAATATATCCATTTTCAGCTGAAGTAGAATAATAAGCACCTTTCTCACCAAGCTTGACGACAACGGTCTCTGCACCTAAAGCAAGGAAGGAACGAGCTGCTTTTTCACAATCCCTTGTACCAAACAAAAATTCACATTCACCAATCCCAGGTAAGACAATGTCTGATTTCCCTGCAATTTCTAAGATGGTTGCCCTTGCTTCGTCATCTTCCCACAGCTTCCTGCGAATATTTGGATCAAACACAACTCTTCCCCCGTTACCCTTAGCTATGTCAATCGCATAAAAAATGGTCTCTCTGCACGATGGACTTAGAGCGGGAGTAATTCCTGATATATATAAGAATTTCGCCTGAGCGATATACTCCTGATCAAGATCAGCAGGGGTGAGCAGACTCGCTGCTGAATTTTTTCGATAATAGTAAATATTAACCCGATCTTGATTGATAATTTCTTTAAAAAATACACCTGTTGGAGCATTCTCGTCCAAAGCCACTCGACTAATATCTACACCTTCTCCGCGAATGGCAGTTAAGATTTGAGCTCCAAATTCGTCTCTCCCTAACCGGCTAATCCACCCCGCCTTATGGCCAAGCTTAGCTAGCCCAATAAGCGTATTTGTTTCTGCACCAGCTATCTTCGAGGTAAATTGATTGGAATAGCGCATTTTCCCAGGCGTATTTGGGGTTAGTAAAACCATCGTTTCCCCAATGCTAATAACATCCATGTACTCACCCTGTTTCTTATAAAATACATCCCAAACTTTCAGATATTTTCTTTGATGTCCAAAGGACGCGTTCCACTACCTCTGCTTTTTGAGCCAGCATCCGTTCTTTTGGACCTGCCACACTAATAGCAGCTTGAATCCTTCGGTCTGCACCAAAAATGGGAGCTGCCACACAATATAATCCTTCTTCATTTTCTTCATCATCAATGGTGTAGCCAATTAATGAATACTGATACAGTTCTTTCTCTAACTCTTCCCTATTGGTGATGGTTTTCGCGGTGATCGGTACTAAGTCAATCCGATCTAAGATGCTTTTTCTCTCTTCCTCTGCCATATTCGCTAAAAAAGTTTTACCTAACCCCGTACAATAAAGCGGTTTACTGTATCCCGTTTGAGCGGTCGTTCGAATCGATCGATTACTGTTTATTTTAGTAAGATAGACCAGCTCTTCCCCAGACAGCGTTGCCATAAATACCGTTTCCTGAACACTGTGCATTAATTTTTCAAGATATGGCTTCGCTTGAAGAGAAATATCTAAGTTCTCCATAGCCATGGTGCCAATGTGAACTAACTTTGCTCCAAGCTTATATTTCTTCATGTTGTCTAAACTTAAATACCCTTGTTTTAAAAGAGTGGCCATAAGGTTCGATGTGCTGCTCTGCGGAAATGACAGTTTTTCACTAACCTCTTTAATCGATAACCCATCAGGATTATGGGCTAGTAATTCAAATACCCGGAGAACTCGTTCAGCCGATTTTACCGACATACTCTCCCTCCTTTTTACAAATCACATATGTGATGTTAAATCCTATATGTGATTATCGTAGACACATAATAGCACCACTCAATCCCTCCGTCAAGGGCGTTAATGCAACCGTTCACAAAAAAATAATGACTCCACTGGAAATGTCTTTTCGGGGACAATCGGGAGTTTTGCACACAAAAATGCACAACTAGTCATTTTTAACTAGTTATGCCTTTCATGCTCCATGCTATTATGTGGGTGGTGTCAGGCACCTTTGGTTTTATGGTTTTCATCTCGCGTCCATTGTTTGCCCTTCATTAAGTAACCAGCGGAAGGAAAATAAGCGGAGTTTTTCCGGTTAATAGCAGAATGGAGCTCGCTTCTGGGGTAAATAAGGGAAGTTTTTCCGGTTATGTAGTGCAAAACCCCCCCATTTTCATGCTTTTCGAGTAAATAGGCGGAATTTCTCCGTCTATTTCCGCTATTTTTAATGATAATTTCAAAATAAGCGGAATTTCTCCGCCTATTAATCTAGTCGGGTGCCTAAACATGTTCCCCCAACCAATAAGCGGGTGGTGTCAGGCACCAGGGTAAATATGTCCTAAGTATCTCTCCGATTACCCCTAATTCCTAATATATTTTATCCATTTCCGTAAGTTCTACACATTGCGCTTGAAGGAGGATTCCGGCCTTGGTAAGCTATAGCAAAAGGGGGTTCAATATGCACCACCATAAGCTTTGGATATTTGTAAACATTGCTGCCATCATCCTTTCAATCGTATATATCTGGTTTTTACGTCCTCACGATAGCTCCATCCTTATAACCGCACAGCTTTTAGCCCAAATTGGAGTCATTTTATTTCTTATAAATATCAATATGTATTTTATTTTTCTAGTTATACGAAAGACTTCTCTGCGAAAGGTTAAAATCAGCCTTGCAAAGTTTTCTAGATATTTAATGAAGTGGCATATTAAGATTGCCCTTTACGGGACAACCATCATCTTTGGGCATGCCTTAATCAACCTCTTTGAACTAGGGCCAGTGATTGGATTTAACCACCTGAAGCTATTAAGTGGCTACTTGGCTATTTTATGCCTTCTGTTCACTCTGTTTGCTGGTTATTTACGGCACAAAAAAGCATCAGGCTTCCGTCGCAAATTCCATCTCATAACAGCATTTGTGTTTCTAGGTGTATTTCTTTTCCATATGTTTGTGTTTATTTAATAACCAAAAAAACAGTGCCTGACACCCCCCTTGAATAATGAGGGTGGTGTCAGGCACTGTTGTTCATAAATGACTAAATTTCTTTAATCAAAGATTCTTTAGTGAAAGAGTTTTTTCCTACTGTTGGTTTGTAAATAATAAAGAATTGTATAGGAAAACCTAGATTAAAAAGAGCATACAGGAGGGCGAAAAAATGACAGAAAGCCCAATAACAAACAACAAGACTTTTTGCATGAGTGAATACGATGTATTAAGACGAGTAATCCTTTGTCAGCCTCAATATATGACAATCCGCGAAGTAATTAATGAAACACAAGAGCATTTTAAAAATGAAGGGATCCATATTGAACGTGCGCTTGAACAGCACGGTGAATTTGTTAAAACACTGAAGAAACATGGTATCGAAGTTAGTTTATTGCCTTACCATAAAAAATATCCTGAACAAGTATTTACTCGGGATATTGGTTTTACACTAGGGCAAACAATCTTTGTTGCCAAGATGGCAACAGATGTTCGTGCAGGGGAGGAAGACATTTTAAAACAATGGCTGGAGGATGAAGAAATCTCTTATTATAATTTATACGAGGAACGAATTGAAGGCGGAGATGTTGTGATTGATCGAGAGACAATTTACGTGGGGCTCAGCAATCGGACGGACCAAAAAGCAGCTGAACATTTACAGAGTCTGTTGACTCAATTCAATGTCATTACCATCCCATTTAAAGATAAATACCTGCATTTAGATTGTATATTTAATGTCGTTTCACCAGAAGTGGCCCTTATTTATCCAAATGCCTTAAGGAAAAAAGACATCGATTTTTTTGCTTCACGCTATGAATTAATTGAGGTTTCGCAAGAAGAACAATTTCAATTGGGCACAAATGTATTAAGTATAGGCAACAAAAGGGTATTTAGTCTGCCGGTCAATGAGAAGGTAAACAAACAGCTTCGTAACCGGGGATTTGAAGTTATTGAGGTGGATATCACAGAAATCATTAAATCTGGAGGTTCCTTCCGTTGTTGCACCCTTCCTATTTTACGAGAATCGTAAAATTTATCTACGATAATGCAGCAAGCAATGGAGCCAGTAATGACAAAATGTGTCCGCTTATTATCAAAAAAATAAAAGAACAAAAGGTGCCCTTAAGATGTTGTTAAGGGCACCTTTTGTTTCATAATAACGATACTCATTTACAAGATTTATCTCACTCCACACATAAAAAGATTGTCTTAAACTCTTCCCTTCCCCTAGCATTGATATACAGCATATTTCCGCAGCTATCCCGTCGATTCTTCACCCTTATGAATTTCTTCCTGATTCATTTGACTTCATTGGTTTATCAAACTTTATGTTAAATAGACCTTCACTAAAATATTGGTCTAGTTTTATTGGTTCTCAAATATATTGTTAATCGGGTTTTTATCAAGTCCTTCACAACTTTTAATGTCTCTGTAGTAAAAGAAATACTGGGTGATTTTAAGGATCACTAGGTAATTCATTGGTTTGTTGGATGATAAACGCCTAAACATTGTTTATCTCAGGAGGAATCACATGTCTACAACTCTAGGAACACAATTTATCCCAATTGCTCGAAAATCCTTTTCCATTAGTTCTAACACCATCACTTCAGCCACAAGTTCAAGCCAGGACCGATTACAGTATCACAAGGCAGTTCTAGAATCCGCGGGAATTACTTCCCTATCATCCCTTGGAACACTTAATTTATCAGGTAATTTAATCCCTCAAGCAGGGCTTACAAAGCCTGATCCTAATTTAACGGCCACGGCCACACAGGCATACTTCCAGTCGGCGTATAAAGTCACGAACACGGCAGCCACACCCGTACTTCAACCTGTTGGAGGCCAGGCCACTATTTTGAAAGCAGTCCCATTACCATCTAAAACAGTAACTGCTGCTTCCGTACCCGGTATTACCACACAGATTAATGTAGATACCGCTTATTGGGTAGCAACAGAAATCAATTTACAGGACAATACAACAGTGGTTCTAAAGCAGCCTCAGCGTTATCTTATTTTAATTGCAGAAAAAATTACGGTTGGCCAAAATGTTACGTTTACATGGGAAAGGCCAAGTAAATTTAGTCCCGCTAAACCTGGGAAACCTGGGACACCACCTCAAGCACCAACTTCGACTACCCTAGTAGGCATTACAGGGACAAATGGTATACATGGTGTCAAAGGCGGCAGAGGCCCCGATGGAAATAGTGCACCTGAATTAGAATTATGGGTTCTTGATTTGATTGGACGTCCTGCTTTTGATTTAAGGGGACAGGATGGAATCACCGGTGGTTCTGGTCAGGACGGCGGGAATGGCGGCCAAGGTGGAAAAGGAAAACCTGCCCAATTAGACTGGTCAGGATTCTGTAAGTCAGGGGCAGGGGCAGGCGGCAACGGAGGAGCTGGAGGAAATGCAGGTCCGGGCGGAGATGGAGGCAATGGCGGGTACGGTGGAAAGCTTTCTTTTTATGCCCCTCAGAACGTGATCAATCAATATCTTCAAGGTTTTTACATAACCGTGGATGGCGGCCGCGGTGGAGCTGGAGGCCAGCCTGGTTATCCGGGTTCAGGCGGCGCTGGAGGACCAGTTGGAGATTCGCTTAAAGCAAACTTTGGTGCCGTTTGTGGACCTGGACCAAGAACCGCTGGCTCGAGAGGTCCTGATGGTGCCTACTCCGGTCAAGGCGCGAGCGGCTATAATGGCGGGAAACTCCCAGATCCAGTAAGTATGCGTGTCATCGATGCCGATGACTTCCGCAGAAAATTACTAGAACCGGCAATTTTTGAAGCAACTCCCGCCTATGCCTTTGCAGCAGAAAGCGTAACATTAACAGGCAAACGTTTTACGAAATCGGATGTCGTGCTAATCGATGGTTCACCTGTGCCAACAAACGTATACAGTGATACTTCCCTGCAATTTTCGGTTCCTTTTATAAGAGGAGGGCAGCACACACTTCAGGTAAAACAATCGGATGGAACATTATCCAATAAAGCCTCATTGTATATTAAACCTAAAGTCGACTCTGTTCAGCAAGATAATAAAGAAAATAAACAGATGCGAATCAAGCCAGGGCAAAAGGTAACATTAATAGGCAGTGGATTTTCAGAAAATGCCATTGTTCGGATCAATGATCAAGATATGCCGGATGTTACGTTGGTAAGCCCTACCCAGCTGGAGTTCACATTGATTAGACCATCTACAATCGAAGAAAACCCATCAGGTGAGCATGCGGCAGTGCGCGTGATTTTATCAGATGGAACGCCATCTAACACCCTCAATTTAGTATTGGATACCTTTCATATGCTTGTCATTGGTGATTCAGTATCTTGGGGTCAAGGCTTACCAGAACATGAAAAGCACTATTCCCTCGTCGGCAATGCCGTTAAAGCCCGAAATGGAAATATCGGATTCTATACCCAAGTGCTTGCCCATTCTGGGGCAACGATTGGAGTAGATGATCATACAAACACTCCCGCAGTAAATGGAGAAGTGCCTGTTTCTTATCCGACCATCCTACAGCAGTGTGATCTATTTGTCGGGGAACCAACTGAGGTAGATCTTATCATTTTGGATGGAGGCATCAATGATGTTAATATGCGAACCGTCCTGAATCCTTTTATTAATGATGATTTGAGTGCCCTTCATCGGACTCATTTTCTTAAAAATAGTAAAACGTTATTTTCTAAAGTGGCAACTACCTTTCCAAATGCCAAGGTAATTGTAACTGGATACTATCCCCCTGTTTCTGAACACAGTGATTTAAGCGCTGTAGAAGTTTTACTTGTCGCTTTAGGAATTGCAACTGAGGGGCTGCCTGGCGGTGTTGTTGCTGGATTTTTGACTGAACATCACCTGCAGAAAATCCATGCGAGAAGCCTGCAGCTTGCTACCGAGTCCAAATTGTTTCTTCAACAAGCTGTTGATGAAACAAATGCTGCCTTGCCTGGCGAAAAACGTTTTTTCTTCGCCGATCCAAATATTGGTGTTGAACACTCTGCACTTACCAAAGATCCTTATTTATTCGGAATTAATTTAGATATGTCCCCACAAGATTTGATCGCTGCTGATCGGCTGATCTCTTGCACTGAAGCTGGCTGTACGGGATTAGACTTTGAAATCTGCAAACGAGCTTCAATGGGTCATCCTAACAATAAAGGGGCAATGGCATACGCAAATGCTATCTACCCGTTTTTATAAGTAAAAAAAGACGAATCCACACGGATTCGTCTTTTTGCATGATTCGTTATTTCTGGTTCTTTGGAAACTTGGACGCCACTGGTCCTGCCTGTTTATCAGGTTTTTTTGCTTTTAGGCCGGATGCCCAGGATACTTTAGACTCATACCGCTGACTTTGTTCCTTGATGACTAGGTTTTGTAAACGATCTTTGTTCTTTTCGAGGGAATCCTCTAGTGATAGCAGACGCCGGGTTGGGAAGGAAAAGCCCGCTAGAATGGTTGTTATCGTAGGGTCAGTTTCTGAGAAATATGTTCCTTCGAATAATTGTAAGGGCTCTCCAATCCTTTCAAAGATAGATGGTATATTAATGAGCTTCGACATATTCTCTGGTCCTTCATAGATTAAACCAGCTCGAATGACACCTGCTGATTCAACAGGACAGAATATGGAGTTAATCCAAGATTGGTGAATTTCTCTAGAGGCGTCAGACATCGTCTTCGCGTCTGTGATCGTGGCAGAAGAGATAAGCGTTACTCCTCTGGTATTAAGAATATTCATAAGGTCCGACTCATCAAAGTTACCATAAAAAGAACTCTTATTTGTGACTCGCAGGACATTGTTTATGGCTTCCATGACTTGTTGATTCGAAGAAAGATAGATTAGATGTTTACTGGATTGTGGGTTAAGCTTACGCATCTGATCATTGTCTACTAGGAATACTGAAGAGATCGATTCAATTTTGGAAATCTCTTCAATACATTCAGAAGCATTGATTCGGTTTCCAGCTAACACGTTTCGCTCAGGTAAAATAGCAATCGCCCCAACGTTGACACCCGGCAGGTGATCTAATAACATCTCAATTAATAAAGGGCTCATTCCTGATCCAGTACCACCGTCGGTTGAGAAGGCCACCAATAACAGCCTTATGTTTTTAAAGGACCCCTTTACAAAGTCAATCAACTCTCGATAATTTTCCTTAACAGCTCTTAATCCTATGGATCTATCTTGACCAGCACCATTATAACCAGGGACAAAATACTTTCTTTCCACCCTGGTGTTGACTATCCCATCTCGTTGGTTCGTGTTGATGAGGGCAGTTTGAAAGCCCAAGGTTGTTGCTATCTCAGCTATATTACCGCCTGCTTGACCTACACCCAAGATTCCAATTGATTTCACCAGATCGCCTCCTTATCCTAATATGATAATACTCAAGTTTTATGAATTTAGACTTTTTCATTTTAAAAATGGTGTTTAATTTCGTGTGGAGGGTCATGAAAACCGTCCCCAGGGTCTTGGCCAACGCCGTGAACCGACACTCTTTCGCCAAAAAACCATTTAGGCTATACTATTCAAACGTTTGGTTAAAACTTCTACAAGTACTGATATATATGAATTCCCTCAGCAAAATAGACAAGAAGAATGTCGAAAATAATTTATTATTTCGCAGGAAATACCCTATCTTTTAACAAAATCAGATGGATTTCTCATCAACTTACATAATTCTACCAAACCCTCACATTTTCGAAACTACACAAACGTTTAATTAAAAGTTACTTCAGCTCCCATCATTCCTAGATTTTCCCACTAGGACACCTGAGAAAAATGTCAACTCTCCCCATAAAAAAAGGAAACAGTCACACCATATTCGGTATGTACCTGTTTCCTTCAGTTAACATTCACTTTGATTCTACCACTATATTCGTCTCATACCCATTCGGATTATTCTCCTGCCATCTCCAAGAATCTCTGCACATGTCTTCAATTCCTCTTACAGCAGTCCATCCTAGTACATTTTTTGCCTTTGAAGGATCGGCATAACAAACGGCCACATCTCCAGGCCGGCGCTCCACGATCTTATACGGAACTTTCACACCAGCTGCTTTTTCAAAAGCTGTTACCATTTCTAATACACTATAACCAGTTCCGGTTCCAAGATTAATAGCATCCACACCAATGGAAGACTTTACTCTTTCAAGCGCTTTCAAATGGCCTAGTGCAAGGTCAACGACGTGAATATAATCCCTTACACCTGAACCATCCACCGTTGGATAATCATTTCCAAACACTTGTAACTCTTTTCTTTTCCCAACAGCCACCTGAGTAATAAACGGCATTAAATTATTAGGGATACCATTGGGATCTTCCCCAATCCTGCCACTCTCATGAGCTCCAATGGGATTGAAGTAACGCAATAAGGTAATACTCCAGCTATCATCTGCAATATGTAGATCACGAAGAATTTCTTCTATCATAAGCTTAGTCCGGCCATATGGATTGGTTGCACTTAGTGGGAAATCTTCAGAAATAGGTACCCGTTCTGGCATACCATAAACAGTTGCAGATGAACTAAATACAAGATTCTTCACACCATATTTCTTCATCACATCACAAAGAACAAGCGTTCCAGTGATATTATTATGATAATAATGGAGAGGGATCGAAACGGATTCCCCAACCGCTTTGAGTCCTGCAAAATGGATAACAGCTTCGATCGAATGGTTTGAAAACACATCCTCAAGTCGGTTTCGGTCAAGCAAGTCAACTTCGTAAAACAAAAAGTCTTTACCAGTTATCTCTTTCACTCTACTTAGTGATTCAGGTTTACTATTTGATAAATTATCTAGAACAATAATTTCATAGCCTGCAGATAGCAGCTCTACACAAGTATGACTTCCAATATATCCAGCACCGCCTGTTACCAAAATCGCCATTGACCAACTCTCCTTTAATAAGCACTTATTTACTCAAAATGCATAAGATGAAGCTGTTTAATTCAACTTAAATGAATACAAAATACCGAATATTCTAATTTTATTATACATAAAAATTACTCATTAGGGCTTCCTAATTTGTTAATTTTTTGAAAAATCAGCTCTAACATAGACTAGTTACTATTTAAAAAGTTTATTAATTACATAATAAATCCCCTATCTGCTCATGATAGGGGATTTTCCACTTGATCTATTAATGACTCAGGTGAACTTTAAACGGGGTGGTGTCAGGCACCGCTAGTTCAACTAGAGTATTTAGTTTAGTTTACCTTTTAATTAAAGACTTTTTGAATGTCCGACCGAAAGCTCTCAGTTCTTGTGCAGGAATCAAGGCCCGACTTTAGAAACTCGAGTGTTACATCTTCTGATTTTACAAGACCTTCAAAACGTAAATTCTTAATCCACTCCCAAATATCTTCAAGTTTTCTCTTTAAGAAATAAAATTCAAAGGCATCCAAATCAGGAGTCTCATATTTCATATATTTCTTGTATTCATTTAAGAAATGTCTAGCATATGGCTCTGTAATGATTAAAATCAAGTCTTGTTCTTGTGGAGCAAGTTTTAGACATTCCCAGTCAATAAGCATAAGGGATTTCCCTTGCATCACATTCCAATTATGAGCATCTGCGTGGGACAAAACAAACTGGCAGGGTTTTCTTTTCAAATTATTAGATAAATACCTCATTTTGTTAATCTTATCTAATAAAGTGCCTGTATAAGGCTTCACAATTTCTAAAACGTTATCATCTGTATGATCCAAATCGTAATGAATAAAAGAAGATAAGTTTTCGCAGAAATCTATGTCGAAACTTTCGTTTACTTGTTGCTGTTTTAATTCATAAGGGATGTTAGAAGTGTTATTATGAAGTATTCCAAGAATCTTAGCCAGCTCATTTACCTGATTTTGACTTAGCTGTTGGTCGGCAACTGTAGTTCCCTCAATATATTCTGAAAGTAAATAAACGTACTGCTCGTCCTCGCATTTATTATTTTTCAATTTGGTTAAGATTGGATTAACAAGATTGTTTCTTAAATCAGTATGGTTATACATCCACTTTACTAAGGGAGTATATCTATCAATTGCCTCAATCCACGGAACAATGGACGGCTTTCTTTTGTCATATACTTTTAAAAAATACTTTTCACATTTATCTTCCACGAAGAATGCTAAAGCCGACCAGCCGCCTGGACGTTGTTCTATTGAAGTTGCTTCAATTCCATAGTTATCATTCAATATAGCAGTAATCCTATTATTAATCTCCATCCGTTCTCCTTTTCTTCCTTTTGAATATTATCCTGCCCTATTCGTACAAAAAAGAGCTGCACACCGGCAGCTCTGATTCTCACTTTGGCATCAGGTAGTTACACAAACTAAAGATCATCAGTCGTGTTAAATATATCATTTAATGCAGGTTATGAAATCCCAATTCTGTAAATTCTATCACCCGAATTTCCCTAACCAGTTGGTCATTGATATAAATCTCAACAATCGGAGAATATCGGTCAGGAATGATCCGATTGATACTCCATATTTTCCCTAATGTCTGTATACAAAACATATTTTCCATTCCAGGTTTTCTGCCTTCTCTAAGAAAAACTCGAGCAGGACCAAATTCGTTTGCTGGATAATATCCGAGTACTACTACTTCATCACACGGTGTGGGCAATCGCCCAAAGAGGGTAACCGTTATAAAGCCGTCTCTTCTAAATGCATCCGCTTCAGTAAGCATAAAATTTTCTCCTTCTATTAAATCAATAAACTTCCTGTAGTTTTTATTATATGTATTGACCGATGGCAGGGTACCTAACCTAAGTCTCCCCAACGCGTAACCATAGGCCGCCGCCCCCTTAATAAAAAAAACTCTGTAACAAGTACAGAGTTTTGCTGTAAAGCGGTTTAAAAAGGATGATCGGTCACATCTTTCGTGTGGGTGTCAGGCACCATAGGGAAAGTAATCACAGCCTTAAATAAATCTCCGTCCACGTGGATGTTAAATTTACCCTTTTGAGCTTCGATGAGGCTTTTTGCAATTGATAACCCCAGCCCGCTGCCCTGGCTGGATCGGGATTCATCGCCCCGCTTAAAACGTTCCATTAATTCATCTGCTGAAATATTTAACTCATAGGCGGAAATATTCTTAAAGCTAAGCTGAATCTCACGATCGTCAGCCTCGATATCGATATAGACTCTGGAACCACTGAGCGCATATTTAAAGATATTCGATAATAAGTTTTCAATCGATCTCCAAAGTAATTTTCCATCCGCTTTAATATACATCTTATCCTTGGGATGATTCAGCTTGAATTGCAAGTGGGAGGCTTCAATTCTATCATTTACCTCGCCAAGCCCCTGGGTAATTAAAGACACAATATCAATTTTCTCAAAATCAACGGAAATATTTCCACTCGTCGCTTTGGCAGCCTCAAATAAATCATCGGTTAGTAGTTTTAGTCTTTTTGATTTTTGATCCAAGATCTCGATATATTCGGCAGCTCTTGGCGTGGCCTCCTCCCCTTTTAGTAAATCCACATACGTAATGATGGAGGTTAACGGTGTTCGAATATCATGAGATACATTGGTGATTAACTCCGTCTTTAAACGCTCACTTTTGAGTTCACGATCAACAGCCATAGTCAATCCATCCGTGATGCTGTTGATATTGTTCGCAAGGGTTTTAAACTCCCCACGGTCCACTACATCGATTCGATGCTGAAGATTTCCAGCCTTAATCCTTTCCACTCCATCCTGAATCACTTGAAAACTCTTAACTTTTTTATAAGCAAACCAGGCTGCCAGACCAATGGTAACCGGGAACATAAAAAACGTTACCGCAACCAATAATGGGTAGCCAATGACGATTAATACCGTCTTAACCGCGACATTTCCTGACTCATAGACATTTCTTACAATGGTGATAAGTTTATGGATGATCGCAAAAATCAAGGTATGTTTAAAGAACGTTTTATTTTTAATATGTTTAGCCAATGAGAGAATCAGCACAAATACGACGGCTGAAATCGGGATCGTGATAGGAATAGCGATTTTATCAATGTTTTGTTGTGCCACATTATCCATCGATGTTCCCCAAATGGTAATCAAGCTAATACATAGCGCGATATTGATATCATTGTATAGTCTGTTTACTGTATGAAGATGTACATGGTCATCTTTAAATGACCTTCTTCCTGTAACGAGGAGGAGATAGCCAAACGAAAGGAGGAAACCTAGCAAAAATGCTGCTAAAATTGAAAGATTCTTTGTGACCAGTGCTTTATCTTGATTCCACTCGTTTATTTTCTGGCTTAAAAAGTCGTCGGTAAACGCTATATATACCACCGTCTTGTCCTGGTTCAATTCCTCAATTGGATCTGTAATAAATCGAAATTGCTCATTCTCTTCGATTTCGCTTGGATAAACCTCTTTCTTATAATCCCCAAACACCAGATATGCAGGATACTCTTTAAACTGGCTTTTTTCTTTCATTGTCGTGTTCGTATAGACATTCACACCATCACTGGCATAAAACAACGGATTTCTCTGCTCCGTGAGCTCTTGTAATAATCTATGATAAGTTCTTAAATCTTCCTTTATCAATCTTTCCTTAACCTGAGCAATCTTGTCAGCATACTCTTTTGTAAATGCGGAATAGTTCTCCGCTTCCCTTAATTCCGGCCGATAGTCCTTAGAAGAGAGCTCAAAATCGGAATATAACTCCATCGTCTCCATCCTTAACCTCTCTTCACCAATCGACCCGCCTTTTAAAATATGGTCCTCACTCTTATATTCCCTAAGAAGGGTAGTAAGATTGTCCACAATCTTTTCATTTTCTCTAATATATGCATTACTTGAAAGATAGTCCTCTTCCATCACCATGCCAAAATAACCATCATGGACTACCTCCACCTGAATCACCGCTTTGATGATCCCTGTCAAACAAACGACTGCAATCATCAAAACAATGATTTTCGTTGTTAATAAGTGGCTAAATTTTTTCAACTTTATATCCAACTCCCCACACCACCTTTAAATATTTCGGTTCCTTCGGATTGATTTCAATCTTCTCTCTTATTTTTCTAATATGTACGGATACGGTATTTTCAGGACTAAATGAAGTTTCATTCCATACCCTTTCATAGATATCCTCAATCGAAAAAACTCTTCCGGCGTTAGCCGTCAGCAATTTCAAAATCTTATACTGCACCGGTGTAAGATGGACCACTTCCCCATCGACTGTGATGATTTTACTTTCATCATCAATGACCAGCCCCCCCGTCCGAAAGACATTCTGCTTCGTTTCAAGACTTCCCAATGTGGTATATCTCCGCAGTTGCGACTTAACTCTTGCAATCAGCTCGAGGGGATTAAACGGCTTGGTTAGATAATCATCTGCCCCTAAATTTAAACCGAGAATTTTATCCGAATCCTCCGATTTAGCAGAAAGCATAATCAACGGGATATTATTTTCTTCCCTAATCTTCATCGTGGCCCTTAACCCATCCATCATTGGCATCATAATATCCATGATAATCAGATGAATCTCATGATCTTTGATGAGATTGATGGCTTCCAAACCATTAAACGCTTTAAATAGTTGATATCCCTCATTTTCTAAATAAATTCCGATCGCATCGACGATCTCCTTATCATCATCACAAACCAACACGTTCATGGAAATTCACTCCCCACTCTGGCCTTTACTATTACCTTTTAGTATGCCTGCAAAAAGAATCATATCAAGTAAATCTTAACAAACACATGATGAAAATCTTAAGATTTTCTTAACATAAATAAAACTCGCCAAAGTAAATTTGGCGAGCAACTTTATTAGTTTATAGAATTGCATTTCTTTTTAAATAAGAAGGCCTGTCCTTCATTCATCGAGTAACCGTAGTCAGCAAATGTAATAAGCGGAGATTTTCCGGTTAAATGAAAATTGGAGCTCGTTTCGGGGTAAATAAGCGGAATTTTGAGACTGTCGATTAACTCATAAAACCTCCTTTTTCACATACTTTCAAGATTTTTTAATTTCTCATCATTTCACTCCATATGTAAGGTAAAATTAAGATATATCTTAGGTTTGGAGTGATTGTGATGGCGCACATTCAATATAAAACATTTGGTCAGTTAACCTTCTCAGACTATGAAGTCTACTCTTCGGTTCCTCCCCATCCTTTCTGGAGTCGAGTAGAACAAGTGGTTGACTTCTCCTTTGCGGATAAACTCTGTGCTCCTTTGTATTCCCCTAATGGACAACGTCCTTATGCACCTTCCTTAAAATTAAAGATTCATTTTATGCAACGCTATCACAATTACTCTGACCGTGAAATGGAAGAGGCTATTCTTTATCATCTTCATTTAAAACAATTTTTGGGTGTACCCGTAGCTTTTAGCGGTTTCGATCATAGTACTCTGGGGCTTGA
>NZ_JAMAUV010000147.1:0-201 GCF_023714155.1 Neobacillus sp. MER 74 | reverse complement strand
CCAGACAAAACAGTTTGTACACGATCTTTGTTTGTTTAGTTTTGAGGGAGCAATTCTCTCAAAGCTTTTTTTAATCGTTCTTTGAAAACTAGATAATCGTAATGAAGAAGCAAAGTAAACATCGAGTAATCGCCATTTTAGTTTTCTCTCTTATGAAGTTAAGAGAATAACCTTTTAGGTTAAGTTAGAAAGGGCGCACGG
>NZ_JAMAUV010000146.1:0-207 GCF_023714155.1 Neobacillus sp. MER 74 | reverse complement strand
AATAACCACTTTCTGGGTCAGTCGTACTTTCTTTAATTTCTTTTAATTCCTCTTTATCAAATTTATCGGGAGGAAATGGCTTTTTTCCGTGATCTTCGCGGTCTTTATTAATCTCGTCTTGTAAACGTGCTTCATAAGCTTTCGATTCTTTTCGGACAACTTTCTTCTCGAATTTACGCTTATTCGCACTTGCTTTAACATGTGTGG